>NZ_ASSI01000374.1:0-3135 GCF_000466765.1 Burkholderia sp. AU4i
CGGTTGCGCTGGCCGCTCGCCGTGCTGGTGATCGCCGCGGGCGCGACGCTCGTGCTGCATCGCGACGGCCTGTGGAGCCGCGAACTCGCCGCGCTGAGCCCCGTGCCCGCGCAAGCGCAGGCGCTCGACGCACGGCTGCGCGCCGATGTCGGCGCGCCCGACGTGCGCTACCTCGTCGTGATTGCCGCGCCGACCGAACAGGCCGCGCTCGAACGCGCGGAACGGGTCGCCGCGCAGTTGCAGCCGCTCGTCGACCGGGGCGCGCTCGCGGGTTTCGAAACCCCCGCGCGCTTCCTGCCGAGCGACGCCGCGCAGCGCGCGCGCCTCGCGAGCCTGCCGGATGCCGAGGTGCTCGCCGCGCGGATGCGCGACGCCGTCGCGAACCAGCCGATCGCGGTCAGGCCCGGCCTGTTCGCACCGTTCATCGCCGACGTCGAAGCCGCGCGCCATGCGCGGCTGCTGACGCGCGCGGACCTGCGCGGCACGTCGATGGCACTCGCCGTCGATGCGCTGCTGACCGAACGCGACGGCCGCTGGAGCGCGATGCTGCCGCTGCGCGCGCCGGACGCCGCCCGCACCGCGCAACCGGCATCGAGCCTCGATGCGACACCGGTCCGCGCGGCCGTCGCGCGCGCGGGCGTGCCCGATGCGCTGTTCGTCGACATGAAGGCCGAAGCCGATCGCCTGTACGTGAGCTACGTGCACGAGGACATCCGGCTGTCGCTCGCGGGTTTTGCCGCGATCGCCGTGCTGCTGCTGATCGCCCTGCGCTCGCCGCGCCGCGTCGTGCGCGCCCTCGCCCCGCTCGTCGCCGCCGTGCTGGTCGTGACGGCCGGCTTCGCGCTCGCCGGCGTGCCGCTGACGATCCTGCACCTCGTCGGGATGCTGCTGATCGTCGCGGTCGGCTCGAACTACGCGCTGTTCTTCTGCAAGCGCGACGACGCGCAGCCCGTCACGCCCCACACGCTCGTGTCGCTGCTGATCGCGAACCTCGCGACGGTCGCCGGCTTCGGGCTGCTGGCACTGTCGCGCGTGCCGCTGCTCGAGACCTTCGGGCTGACCGTCGGCCCGGGTGCGATGCTCGCGCTCGCGTTCGCGGCGATCCTCGCGCCGCGCGCGGCCGCAGCCGGCCATCGCCATCAAGGAAGCCGCGCATGAATGCACCGTCGTCCGTTCCGCACCGACAGCCCGGCGATGCGCGCCGCTGGCAGCCCACGCCGCTGATCGCGGGCACCGCCGCGCTGCACGCGGGCGCGGCAGTCGCCGTCGTCGCGCAGCCAGCCGTGTGGCCGTGGGCGGTCGGCGGCGTGGTCGCGTCGCATCTCGCGCTGACCGCCGCCGGCCTGTGGCCGCGCAGCGCACTGCTCGGGCCGAACTGGACGCGCCTGCCGCCCGGCGCCGGCCGCCGCATCGCACTGACGATCGACGACGGCCCGGACCCCGACGTCACGCCGCGCGTGCTCGACCTGCTCGACCGTTACGACGCGCGCGCGACGTTCTTCTGCATCGGCGATCTCGCGCGCCGCCATCCTCGCTGGATCGAGGCGATCGTCGCGCGCGGCCACGCGATCGAGAACCACAGCCAGCGGCACCGGCATACGTTCTCGCTGTCGGGGCCCGCCGCACTGCGGCGCGAGATCGCGGCCGCGCAACGGACGCTGACCGAGATCGCCGGTACGCGCCCGCTGTTCTTCCGCGCGCCGGCCGGCCTGCGCAATCCGTTCCTCGAACCGGTGCTGTGCGAGCTCGGCCTGCAGTTGGCGAGCTGGACGCGGCGCGGTTTCGACACGCGCGCACACGATGCCGCGACCGTCACGCGCCGCCTGCTGCACAGTCTCGCGCCGCGCGACATCCTGCTCGTGCACGACGGCCACGCGGCGCGCGACGCGCGCGGCGAACCGGTCGTGCTCGACGTGCTGCAGGCGGTGCTGCGCGCGGCCGCCGACGCGCAGCTGCACTGGGTCACGCTGCGCGCGGCGCTCGCGCCCGAACCGCCGGCCGGGCCGCGCGAGCCGGCCGGTTCGGCCCCCCCGTTTGATAAAATCTGACCTCGAGCGGCGCGCCTGCCAGCCCTGCTGCGGCGCCCGTTCCGGCCACCGGATGCGACCCTCGTGAAACCTCTCCTGCTCTCGCACTTCACCGCCACCAGCTGCATCGGCCGCGGCCTCGACGCGACCCTCGATGCACTGCGCCACGCGCGCGGCGGGCTCACGCCCTGCGACTTCGAGCGTGCGGATCTCGACACGTGGATCGGCGCGGTGGACGGCGTCGACGCGCAGCCCGTGCGCGCCGACCTCGCCGACTTCGAGTGCCGCAACAACCGCCTCGCGCAGCTCGGCCTCATGCAGGACGGCTTCGACGCACGCGTCGCGGCGGCCGTCGCGCGCCATGGCGCGGCGCGCGTCGGCGTGTTCGTCGGCACGAGCACGGCCGGCATCCTCGAGACCGAGCACGCATACCAGCGCCGCGACCCGGCGAGCGGCGCACTGCCCGCCGACTTCCGCTACGCGCACACGCACAACCCGTATTCGCCGGCCGCGTTCGTGCGCGCGTTTTTCGCGCTGCGCGGGCCGGCGATGGCGATCTCGTCCGCGTGCTCGTCCGGCGCGAAAGTGTTCGGCTCCGCGCGCCGCATGATCGAGGCGGGATTGATCGATGCGGCCGTCGTCGGCGGCGTCGATTCGCTGTGCCTGACGACGCTGTACGGCTTCAATTCGCTCGAACTGCTGTCGCGCCGGCCGTGCCGTCCGTTCGACGTCGCGCGCGACGGCATCTCGATCGGCGAGGCCGCCGCGTTCGCGCTCGTCGAACGCGTGCCCGACCCGCCCACCCCGCTCGACGCCGATGCGATCCTGCTGCTCGGTATCGGCGAATCGAGCGACGCGCATCACATGTCGTCGCCGCATCCGGACGGGCTCGGCGCGCGCGTCGCCATCGAGCAGGCGCTTGCATCCGCCGGCCTCGGCGCGAACGACATCGACTACGTGAACCTGCACGGCACCGCGACGCCGAGCAACGACGCGGCCGAAAGCCGCGCGATCGGCGCGCTGTTCGCCGGCACGCCGTGCAGCTCGACGAAGGGCGCGACCGGCCATACGCTCGGCGCGGCGGGCGCGCTCGAGGCGGTCGTCGCCG
>NZ_ASSI01000375.1:0-650 GCF_000466765.1 Burkholderia sp. AU4i
ACGGGCGTCACGGACAAGCCGGAAAGCATGAGCCGCCGCTTGCGGTGGCAACAGCGTGTCGCCACGCCAGTGCTTGGGGGCATAAGTCATCGGAAACCTGAGAGCGAGACGCCAGGCGTCAAGGAAGTCGCCGACAAGGGGCGCGAGCCGTTGTGTCTGGCGAGCTAACGCTGGGATATCCATCGCGGCCCCGGTGGGCGCACCGCGAAACAAGGCATAGGTGCCCCAACTGGTCGGGCAAAGCCAGCTCCGGGTAGGCCATAACAGATCGGGAAAGGTGTTTCCCACGGACGCGGCCAATAGTTCAAGCCGAAGAGGTTCGAACCACGCCGATACGCTCTGCGTTGCCGCCGGCGCAACGTCCAGGCAGCGCACGGCCAGGTGTTCGGCCAGCGTCTCGGGTGAGCACTCGCTCAACAGCCATCCGCAGACGTAGCGCTTCTTATAACTCGCATCTTCAAGCGCATACCGTTCGCTCGACTCTAACAGGGCCATAGCCGGAGCCTCCCCGGGCGTTGCCAGTTGAATCAACGCCGGACACGCTTCAACCGTATGAGCGAGGTCCGGGCGCAAGACACGCGTGATCGCCTGTTCACCTAACGCCTGCATCAGGGACACGATACTCAGCGGATCTTCCGGCGTGCATTCGG
>NZ_ASSI01000376.1:0-2588 GCF_000466765.1 Burkholderia sp. AU4i
CGAACGACGGTGGGCTACGGTCGCGCTTGGGACGGCGAGCTCGGGGGACTGGCGGTATGCGGAAAGGTGAGACAGCACCGGCTCGCCGCGCGGCGAGCGCCCCTTCGTGCGGCCATCCGGCCGCGCGACTGGAATAGCGCGTGCACCGCTCGGTGCACGCCCGAAACTACCCGAGGCGATAAAGCCCAACCGCCATCGTGTAAAGCTCGGCCGGCGTGGCCTCGGCGGTCACACGGTGACAGCCGAGCTCGCGCGCGCCGGCGAGGCGCGCGCGATACCGCGCACCAGACGTCCGTCCGGTCAGGTTTTCCTTCACACACTTGATGGCCCGATCGGCAGTCCGGGCACGCGCGTAATAGGTGTGGCGGTAGGTCGGACGTCGTTCGGACCCCGATGCGATATCAACCGCCCAGACCCTCACTTCCTTGTCCAGCCGGTACGCGATCGCGTCGACTTCGTCCGGAAAGAGAATGCGTTGCTGTTTCATCTCGACTCCTTGGGGAATGCGGCCCGTCGTGGCGGGCCGCTCGCCGGACATAGGCGGGGTTACAAGCTGCCCGGCAGCGTCAGCGCAATTGCAACCGGACGCACCCAAACCGGCGTCGACGAAAGCTGGAAAGTCTCACCGGACTCGGCGAGCAGCAAGGTCGTCCCCATCACCTCCGCAATTGCCTCTGCGGCATCGCGCGGTACCGCATTGCCGATGCGCTCACGCCATGCAGAATCACTGTCGCCGTCGAGCTTGAACGGGAATCCGTTTCCGGTCGCAGCCGCACGCTGGCGTGCCCAGTCGTCATGTTCAGCGTCGATCTGCAGCTGCTCGGGGTCGACGAGCGACTGCAGCGCGGCGAGCTCGAGCGTCGTGAACGGTCGGTGCCAAGTACCGTCGAGCGCGCGGATCACTGCGACGAGCTTCGCGCTCGCGGCTGGCAGTCGCGGGTCTGCGACGGACCAACGGCCGTTGTCGTGGCCTGCTGCAGCCGATACGGCGCCGCTGGGCTGCCCCCATTCGACGACGCCGTAATGCCCTCCGGTGAGATACGCGTCGCCGCGCTTCCTGCGCATACTCGTGCGCGGATCGGCGACGGCGAACGCACCCTGGCCGCTGTCGCTGCGCGCGATGACCGTGCCGGCCGGCTCGTCGAAGCCGGTGATTCGGTATTTGCCTGCGCCTTCGAAGCCGGTGGTCGACCGTGGATCGGCCACTGCATACGCGCCCTGATCATCGCCTCCGATAACAGTGCCGGCGTGGCCAGCCCAATCGGTCACCTTGTACTTGCTGAAGAGCGGGCCAGCTGGCGGACGCGGATCCTGCACGCACTGGCCCGTACCGTGTGCGCTTGTGACTGCGCCGGCGGCCTCCCGCCACGGCACGATCCGGAATTCGTTGTTGTGCTTCTCCCGGCCGGCGTGGCGCGGATCCGCCACGGTGTAATAGCCCTGTCCCGGCGTTTGCTGCCCTGCGATCGTGCCGCAATGATCATCCCACGGGAGCACGCCGTATGCGTGCCCGTCGTTCCACTTCGCGCTCTGAGCGAAGCGCGGGTCAGCGACCGAAAACCTTCCGTTACCGGGTCGGCTCGCGCCGGCAACGACACCGCTGTGCTCCTCCCAGCGGTTCACGCCGAGCACGCCGTTGTGCATGTCCGGCACAATCAGGTAGTCGCGAAGATGACCGTTCTCGACGGCGAGTTTGTTCAAGCTTCGCCAGTCGCCGCCGGCTTCGACAAACGCAAGCCGGACCCACGTCTTCCACTGCAGCGACGGGACGCGATGCATCGGGCCTGCCGCGACGTCGCCAGGCAGCGGCATGCGGCCGAGCACTGTACCGACGCCTTGCAAGCGTTTCATCGGCGGCTCGTACAAGAATGCCGGCACCTTCGCGATGTGGCGCGCGACGAGCAGGAAACGTTTCCTACTCTGCGCGAGGCCACCGATGAGGCCGCAGTCGTGGCTGGTCTCGTTGACCGCATAGCCGTAGTGACGCAGGATCTGCCCGATTTGATCGAGCAGGTGCCGGGCCCGGGTTGCGAGCCGGGGCACGTTCTCGAACACGATCAACTCGACCGGATCTTCCTTCCATGCTTCGCACATCAACCATACGCAGCGCATTGTCAGCTCGTTCAGCGCCTGGTACTTCGGCGTACGGCTCAACGTCTCGGAAAGCAGGCCGGACGCCCCCTTGCACGGGGAAGAGATGAACACGCAGTGGGGATGCTCATTTCCAGCGGCCGCGCGAATGTCGGCGGCCGTTGCCTCACGCCATCCGGCCGGTGGCTCGGTGTTGTTGAACGCGCAGTATTGTTCCCGTGTGAACAGATCCATGAGGGTGCACGGCACCCCAACGAGCGAATGAAAATCCCGGCATGCGGCAGGATCGTTGTCGATGCCTCCGATGCAGCGCCACTTTGCGATCAAGTTACCGACGCGAGACACTGCTCGCTTGAAGCCCATGGCTCCGCCGCCCAAGCCGCTGCACATCGTGAAGACGTTGTAGGTTCTGGTCATATCCATCGCTGTTCTCCTGAAAAATTCCCTTCGCTCGATTCGGAGTACTTCTCTGTTGTCAGGCCGACCGGGACCCAAGA
>NZ_ASSI01000377.1:0-2705 GCF_000466765.1 Burkholderia sp. AU4i
TCGTTTCACGTGACTGGAGTTCAGACGTGTGCTCTTCCGATCTCGAGCGCCGCGTTCTGCTGCGTGACCGAATCCATCTGGCCGACGGCACGGTTGACCTGCTCGATGCCGGTCGACTGCTCCTCGGACGCGGCGCTGATCTCGCCCATGATGTCGGTCACGCGGCGCACGGCCTGCACGATCTCGTCCATCGTCGAACCGGCGCGCGACACGAGCGCCGACCCGCTTTCGACCTTCTCCGCCGAATCGCCGATCAACTGCTTGATTTCCTTCGCGGCGCTCGCGCTGCGCTGCGCGAGCGAGCGCACCTCGCCCGCGACCACCGCGAAGCCGCGGCCCTGTTCGCCCGCGCGCGCCGCTTCGACCGCCGCGTTCAGCGCGAGGATGTTGGTCTGGAACGCGATGCCTTCGATCGTGCCGATGATGTCGACGACCTTGCCCGAGCTCGCCGCGATGTCCTGCATCGTCGACACGACCTGGCCGACCACGTCGCCGCCCTGCGTCGCGATGTCGGACGCGTTCACCGCGAGCTGGCTCGCCTGCCGCGCGTTCTCCGCGTTCTGGCGCACGGTGCCCGTGAGCTGCTCCATGCTCGACGCGGTTTCCTGCAGCGACGCGGCCTGCTCCTCGGTACGCTGCGAGAGATCGGTGTTGCCGGTCGAGATCTCGCGCGCGCCGACGTCGATCGATTCGGTGCCGCGATGCACGGCCTGCACCATCGCCGTGACGGCGTCCTGCATCCGCTTGATGCCGCCGAACAGGCGGCCGATCTCGTTGGTGCTGAATACGTTCACCGGCTGCGTGAGGTCGCCGCCGGCGATGCGCTCGAAGTGCGCGATCGCGTCCTCGAGCGGCTGCACGATCAGCCCGCGCAGCGCGAAGCGGATCGCGATCACGACGACGAACGCGATCGCGATGCCGGCCGCGATCAACCCGATCATCAGCGAGATCTGCGACTGCGTCGCGGCCTGGCGTTCTTCCGCGCGCTTCTGCAGCGACGCGATCACGGCCGCCGCGGTCTGGTCGAACGCGACGAACATCGGGCTGATCTTCGCGTCGGCAATCGCGTGGTACGCCGCCATGTCGCCCGCGCGCGCCGCCGCGAATTCCGGCTCGACGCCTTCCTTCACGATCGTCGTGTAGCGTGCGGTGAGCTCATCGAGGAGCGCCTGCTCGACGCCGAGCTTCGGCAACGACTGGAACGCCTGCCAGTTCTGGTTCGACTTCGCGAACAGCTCTTGCGCGCGGTCGAGCACCTTCGGCGCGTCGGCCGTATTGCCGGCTTCGGTCAGCGTGCGGAAGCGGTCGAGCGCGACGCGCGAGCGCAGCAGGTGCGCGGCCGTGTCGTCGAGCGTGTGGATCGCCGGCAGGTCGACGTGCGCGATCTCGTCGAGCGAGCGGCTCGCGTGATTCAGCGCGTACAGGCCGAGCCCGCCGACGGCTGCGGCCAGCGCCACCAGGATGAGTCCGACCGCCGTGAGCGTCGTGCGGATCGACCAGTTATGCAACATTGCAGATTCTCCCGAAATTCCTGCGCGCGCGGCGCGCTTACCCGCCGAGCGTCTCGATCAGCGCCATTTCACGGCTCGACATCAGCTTCTCGATGTCCATCAGGATCAGCATCCGGCCGTCGACCGTGCCAAGGCCCGTCAGGTACTCGGTCGTCAGCGTCGCGCCGAATTCCGGCGCCGGCATGATCTGGTCGGTCTGCAGCGTCAGCACGTCCGACACGCCGTCGACCACCATCCCGACCACGCGATGCGCGACGTTCAGGATGATCACGACCGTCTGGTGGTCGTACTCGACGCGGCCGAGATGGAACTTGATCCGCATGTCGACGATCGGCACGATGATCCCGCGCAGGTTGATCACGCCCTTGATGAAATCCGGCGCGTTCGCGATGCGCGTGACGCTGTCGTAGCCGCGGATTTCCTGCACCTTCAGGATGTCGATTCCGTATTCCTCGTCGCCGAGCGTGAACACGAGGAATTCCTGGCCCGTCGCGTCGCCTTGTTCCGCGTCGCGGCGGCTCGTTGCCGCGTTCGCCGCGGCCGGATTGATCATTTGGACTTCAGCAGACACGTTTGCCCCCAATCGGTTGAATGGCGAGAGACATCAGAACATCGCGAGCTCGGCGCCGGCACGGGCGCCGTGCGTCGCACGGGTTTCGCGGTTCAGCGCCGCGACGTCGACGATCAGCGCGACGCTGCCGTCGCCGAGGATGGTCGCCGCCGAGATGCCGTGCACCTTGCGGTAGTTGGTTTCGAGGTTCTTCACGACCACCTGCTGCTGGCCGACCAGTTCGTCGATCAGCATCGCGAAGCGGCGCCCCTCGGTTTCCATGATCGTGACGATCCCCTGCGTCGGGTCGGTGCGCGCATCGTCGACCGAGAACACCTCGTGCAGCGCGACGAGCGGCAGGTATTCGCCGCGCACGCGCACCACGCGCTCGCCGTTGCCGACCGTGTAGATGTCGTCGTTCGACGGCTGCAGCGACTCCATCACGAAGTTCAGCGGCAGGATGAAGATCTCGCTGCCGACCTTCACCGACATCCCGTCGAGGATCGCGAGCGTGAGCGGCAGCACGATCCGCGTGGTCGTGCCGCGGCCGGCCTGCGACGTGATTTCGACGTGACCGCCCATCGACTGGATGTTGCGCTTCACGACGTCCATCCCGACGCCGCGGCCCGACACGTCGGTCACCG
>NZ_ASSI01000378.1:0-686 GCF_000466765.1 Burkholderia sp. AU4i
CGTCGACGAGCAGCGTTTCCGCGATATTGCGCTGATGAATGCGTTCGAGCTCGGCGAGCTGCGCCTTGCTGTTCACGCCGAGCGTTTCCCATTCCTCGTCGGGTTGGGCGGTGACGACCTCGAAACCGGCCTCGATTGCGAGTTCGACGACGTCGGTCAGGTAGTACTCGCCCTGCGCGTTTTCGTTCTTCAGCGCGCCGAGCCACATCGACAGCTGGGCCGTCGGCGTGACGATGATGCCGGTGTTGATCTCGGCGATCCGCAGCTCGTCCGGCGACGCATCCTTCTGCTCGACGATGCGCGTGACGAAGCCGGCCGCGTCGCGCACGATGCGGCCGTAGCCGGTCGGATCGTCGAGCGTGACGGTGAGAATCCCGTAGCGGCCTTCGCGCGCGGCATCGACGAGGCGCTGCAGCGTCGACGCGCGCGTGAGCGGCACGTCGCCGTACAGCACGAGCGTCGGTTGTGCGGGATCGAGGAGCGGCAGGGCCTGACGCACCGCGTGGCCGGTGCCGAGCTGCTCGGCCTGCACCGCGAACTGGACGTCGGGCGCGGCGACGGCGGCCTGGACCTGCTCGGCACCGTGACCGACGACGACGACGAGCCGGGACGGCTGCAGCGTGCGCGCGGTGTCGATGACGTGGGAGAGGAGCGGCCTGCCGGCCAGGGGGTGAAGCACTTTCGGC
>NZ_ASSI01000379.1:0-1871 GCF_000466765.1 Burkholderia sp. AU4i
TTTTTTAATGATACGGCGACCACCGAGATCTACACTCTTTCCCTACACGACGCTCTTCCGATCTAACGCCGCCGCGGCCAGCGCGTCGGCGTTCGCGCGCGGCACGCGGGCGGCCGGCAAGCCCAGCCACGCGGCGACGCGATCGAGCGCGAACCGGTCGGCCGGATCGATGGCCGCGCACGCGCTTTCGTATGCGAGCGCGAGCACGCGGCGGTCGGCATCGTCCGGCTCCTCGCGCGGTGCCGGATACATTCGGTACACGGGCAGCCGCACCGCCAGTTCGCCGAGCACGCGCCGAATTGCGATCAGGCTGACGTCCCGCGTGGCGGGCGACGCGCGCGCGATCCCGTGCAGCAGCCGCGCGGCGCGCGCATGCTCGACGGCGAGCTGGCGCATCAGCACGCGCCGCTTGCCGTCGAGCGCTTCCTGCGCGAACGTGCGCGACGAGCCCGACACGGCCGCCCAGTGCGCGGCGAGCGGTTCGGCGCCGGCCGGGTCGTGCAGCAGCGCGCCGACGTCGTTCATGAAGTCGTAGCCGGTCGTGCCGGCAACACCCCAGTCGGCGCGCAGCGATTCGCCCGGCGCGAGGATCTTCTCGACGACGACATACGGCGGCGCGCTGCGCTGCGCGGCCAGTCGTGCATGCAGCCGCCGGCAGTAGGCGCGCGGATCGGCGAGGCCGTCGACGTGATCGACGCGGATGCCGTCGACGAGCCCGGCCGCGTGCAGGCGTAACGGCAGCGCGTGAACGGCGTCGAACACCGCGTCGTCGTCGACGCGGACGGCCGCGAGCGTCGCGATGTCGAAGAAGCGCCGCCAGTTCAGCTCGTCGGCGGCCGTGCGCCACCACGCGAGCCGGTAATGCTGGCGTTCGAGCAGCCGGTGCAGGCTGGTGCGCGAGCGCGCGACGCGCGGGTCGGCGCCGCGCAGCACCGCGTCGAGCGCGTGCGGGCCGTGCGCGGCCACGTGATCGCGCAGCGCGGCATGCGCGGCGGCCAGCCGAGCGCTGTCGCGCGCCGGCGCGGCGTCGAAGCGTTCGGCGAGCGCGTTCAGGTCCGCGCGGTTCGTGAGGCGCAGGATGTCGGCATAGGTGGCGGCCGCC
Organism: Burkholderia sp. AU4i; assembly: GCF_000466765.1. NCBI lineage: Bacteria > Pseudomonadati > Pseudomonadota > Betaproteobacteria > Burkholderiales > Burkholderiaceae > Burkholderia > Burkholderia sp. AU4i. The sequence continues at coordinate 1,103 of NZ_ASSI01000379.1, forward strand.
ACGGGCAGCCGCCGTCCGGGGCACGCGATGAAGAAACGGCCGCTGGCCGGGTCTGCGTTCAGCGTGATGTCGCCGGCCGCGAGCGCGTCGCCATAGGGCATGCCGAGACACGGCAGCAGCACCTTGCCGTCGAGTGCCGGATCGGGCGGATGCCAGTCGATGTCGAAATGGCGCGCATACGGGCTGGCGGGGCCCCATTCGAGCACGTCGTTCCACCAGCCGTTCGACGAGCCGCCGACACCCATATGGTTCGGCACGATGTCGACGATCACGCCGAGGCCGCGCGCACGCAACGCGTCGACGAGCCGATTGAAACCTGCTTCGCCGCCGAGTTCGGGATTGAGCGTGCCGTAATCCACGGTGTCGTAGCCGTGCCGCGAGCCCGGTTCGGCGGCCGAGACCGGCGACAGGTACAGGTGGCTCACGCCCAGCCGCGCGAAGTAGTCGGCGTGCGAGGCCGCGTCGTCGAACGTGAAACCGGCATGAAGCTGCAGCCGCAGCGTCGCGCGCGGCGTCATGCGCCGCGCTCCCTCGAACGGCGCGCCTGCACGACGGCGGCGATGCGTTCGCGCACGTCGGCGTCGAACAGCGTGTCGATTGTGCGCGGCAGCCGTTGCCGCCAGTTCGGGTGCCCGCACGGCGGCCCCGGCAGGTTCGGCTGCGCGTCCAGCGCGAGCAGGTCCTCGAGCGGCACGATCGCGAGCGGCGACGGGCTGCGCGCGACGTACGCGAGGATCGCGCCGACCGGCGGCGCGTCGGCCGGCGGGGC
>NZ_ASSI01000380.1:0-2048 GCF_000466765.1 Burkholderia sp. AU4i
GCGGCGCGCGGGCGAACGCTCGACGGCGTACACACCTGCGCGGCTTCGTCCAGCGCGTCGCGTCCGATAGCGCCCGCCGGCCGCCACCGGCGATGCGCTGCCGCGGCCGGCCCCGGCCCCGCATCGCGCTCCCCGGCCGGACGGCCATGACATTGTTTGTCAAAGTCGGCCGGAACCGGCTTCGTGCAACGCGGTCGGCTTGCGTTTTCCGGCCCGATTGACGATCCTACGCACTTTCAGGCCCGCGCCGCTCGTCGTGCGCGCCAGCCAGCGGCGCCGGGCCGCGTTCGGCCCGACCGCCGTGCCGCCCGGCGCCCGCACCGTGCACCGAGCAGGGCAGCCGCATCGCGGGTCGCCTCGCATCGTCCGGCAACCTGCCCCGTCTCACCCGTTCTCCCCGGCGCCGCGCCGTTTCCCGGCCGGCATCCCGAACCCGCCCGCCGAGGGCTTTCGTTATTCCGTTTATGTTTCGTTCCCTGACGACCCTGATCAAGAAGTGGCGCGCGTCGCGCAATGCCGGTCACCAGCTCGATGCGCTGCTCGCGCACGCCGACGCCGACGCGTCGTACGCCGAGCGCAGCGAATGGCTGATCGAGCTCGCGCACTGGCTGCGCCGCACCGGCACGATGCAGGACGCGCCGGCCGATCGCGACGCCGATGCGCGTGCGTATCCGGCCCATGCGCGGTTGCGCTACCTGTTCCACGTGCTCGATCGCAACCCCGGATGGAAGGCACACGCCGCGCGCATCCTGCGCGGCATCCTGTGCGAGTGCGACGGCATCTCGCTCCTGTGCGACGCCGGCATGCCCGTGCACTCGGGCTTCTTCGGCGCGCTGTTCGAGCGGATCGACTCGTCGCTGATCCCGCCGGCGCCGAACCGCCGCGAGCTGTCGGCGCTCTTCACGCTGATGTTCCCGACGCCGGAAGACGCGCAATGGATCGACGCGCTGCCCGACGATCTCCTCACGCGCCTCGCCGACCTGTTCTCGTTCGACGTCACCGACGAAGAGCGCCACGAGCCGGGTTCGTTCTCGCGCGACCTGCTGGCCGCGCTGCACAACCTGACCTGCCAGATCAGCTCGACCGGCCTGTCGCAGACGGTGCGCAGCCGGCTCTCCGACGACGACGCGCGCAAGCCGCTGGAAACGCAGCCGTTCTACCGCCTCACGCGCGCGATGCTCGCGGTCGAGACCGCGCACGCGGCCGTCGAGGACGGCGGCGACCCGAGCAAGCTGCTGCACGAGGTCAACTACCTGCGCGTGCTGCTCGACGAATGCCGGATCGCCGTCGACGAGGTGTTCTCGCACCTGTACCGCAACGGCGTGTCGGTCGACATCGTGTTCCAGGTCGAGCGGATGCGCATGCGCATCCTGCGCGCCGAGATGCTGCTCAACGCGTGGATGGCGCGCGACGACCTGCACGGGATGGCGCACCTGACGGCCGAGCTCGTCGACGCGAACCACAACAGCCAGAGCGTGTCGCACCTCGTGCGCAGCAACTTCTCGCTGTTCGCGCGCAAGCTCGTCGAAACCAACGCGGACACCGGCGAGCACTACATCTCGCGCGGCCGCGCCGAGTACCTGAAGATGCTGCGGATGGCCGCGGGCGGCGGCCTCGTCACCGTCGTGACGGTGTGCGTGAAGTTCGCGATCACGGGCGCGCACCTGCAGTCGATGCTCGAAGGGCTGCTCGCGGGCATCAACTACGCGGCCAGCTTCATGCTGATGCACTTCCTGCACTTCACGCTCGCGACCAAGCAGCCTGCGATGACCGCGCCGACGCTCGCGCGCGAGCTGGACGACACGGGCCACGACGAAGGCGTGAAGGCGTTCGTGGCATCGGTGATCGCGCTGATCCGCACGCAGGCCGCCGCGATTTCGGGCAACGTGCTCGTCGTGCTGCCCGTGTGCCTGCTGGTGCAGCTGTTCGCCGGCAACCTGCTGCATGCGAACCTGATCTCGCCGGAGAAGGCGCACGCGACGCTGCACTCGTTCTCGCTGCTCGGCCCGACGCCGCTCTACGCGGCGCTGACCGGCGTGCTGCTGTGG
>NZ_ASSI01000381.1:0-897 GCF_000466765.1 Burkholderia sp. AU4i
CTTCCCGATCCCGAACGGCGCGATTTCCGTCACGGTCGAACTGCGCAGCGAACGCGACGCGCGGCGCGATCGATTTCATCCGCTCGTCGAAGTTGTCGACGTCGATCTCGAGAAACTTGCGCTCCGGCAGGTCCGGCAGCGGCTCGGCACGCTTGCCCGCCAGGTCCGAAATCACACCCATCACGAACGGCAGCTGTACCTTGCGTTCGGCGCCGTAGGTCTCGACGTCGTACTCGATCTGCACGCGCGGCGCCCGATTGCGCGCGATGAACTTCTGCCCGCTGCCCGCCGCCTTGGTTCTGTCCGTCATCGTCCACTCCTTCACATCGATCAGGTTGCGCAGTCCGTCGTTGCCGCCCGCATGGCGGTTTCTTTCGTTCGGTTCATTCGTTTGATTCGCTCCGCTCGCCGCTCAGCAGGTCCAGCTTCGCGAGGCTCTCCGGCGCGAGGTCGCGGATGATTTCGTAGAAGTCGAGCGCGAGCAGCCGCTGCGCGCGCCGCAGCAGCAGCGGCGCCGGGTGGCTCGGTTCGTGCTGCTCGAAATAGCGGCACATCTTGTCGAGACCGATGCGCACGTCGTCGCGGCTTGTGATGGCGGCTTCGCGCCACGCGTGGGTGTTCGGCATCGGCGTCGACGCAGCGGGTGCCAGTGCAGCCTGCGATGCGTCGCCGGGAACGGCCTGCTGCGTGTCGGGCGACACCGGTTGCGGCTCGGGCAGCGGCACCTCGCGTGCGATCCGCCGCAGCGCCCTCTCCGCGTCGCCTTCGTCGGGTGCCCATTCGCGGCCCAGCTTGTCGGTCACGCACACGCGGATCGCATCCAGCGCGTGCAGTGCCGCGCGCGCCGCGTCGAGCGGCGTCGTGCCGTCGCCCGACGCGGCCGACAGCGCGGCCAGC
>NZ_ASSI01000382.1:0-1282 GCF_000466765.1 Burkholderia sp. AU4i
GGCGGCCTTCGGGTTCGCGGCCTGCGGATTCACGGCCTTCTTCTTCATCAGGAAATCCATGTACGACGCGGATTCCGGAAAGAGCTCCTTCTCGGCCTCGAACGACTGCGCGGCCTGCTGCCCGTTGCCGACGCTCGCGTAGAGCATCCCGAGATGTGCATGGAAGCCGGGCGGCGGCTTGTTACCCTTCGCGCGAATCTCCTGCAGCGCCTTCTCGAGCGCGTCGATCTGCTGTTGCGGCGAGCTTTGCCCCTTGAAGTATTCGTACACCTGCGGCTGATAGCCGTTCCACTGATAGAGCGGCGGCGTGGTCGGTGCCGCGCAGCCCGCGAGCAGCATGGCGGCCGCCGTCGCCGGCAGCCAGATTCCCCGTTTCATGGTCTTGTCTCTTCCGATGAGTGAGTGATTCGTCGAGCGCGTGTCGCGCACGGCGCTTACTGCGGCACCTTCAGCGTGCCGGCGTCGACCTGGTCGACGAGATGGTTCACGGCCTCCTGGATCGCGAGATCCAGCACCTTGCCGTTGAGCGTCGAGTCATAACCGGCGGTGCCGCCGAAGCCGATCACCTCGCGGTTCGACAGGCTGAACTCGCCCGCGCCCTGGCTCGATGCGACGACTTCCGACGTCGTCGTGTCGACGATGTTCAGGTTGACCTTCGCGTATGCGACCTGCGTCTTGCCGCGGCCGAGGATGCCGAACAGCTGGTGATCGCCGACGTCCTTGCGGCCGAACTCGGTCACGTCGCCGGTCACCACGTAGTTCGCGCCCTTCACGGCCTGCGCCTTCTTCATGAAGCCGGCTTCCTGCTTGATCTCGTCGAGATTCTCGCGATCGAGCACGTTGAAGCGGCGGCTCTGCTGCAGGCGCGTGACGAGGATCGTCTTCGCCTGCCCGCCGAGGCGGTCGATGCCGTCCGAGAAGATGCCGCGCATGTAGCTCGAGCGGTTGTCGAACTTGCCGACCGCGATCGCGACGGGCTTGCCCGCATAGGGCTTCTGCGCGCTGCTCACGGCCGGCACGTCGAGCGTGCGCGACGATTCGGTCGCGCAGCCGGACAGCGCCGCAACGAGCGCCGCCGCCACGAGGACGGTGCGTCGTGTCTGAATGTTCACTGTTGGTCTCCTTGTGTGGAAAGATGGCCCGGAACGGGCACGCCGGCTCGCGAACGACCCGGCGGTCGAAACGGTTGCGGTGCGAACGGGGATGCGTGCGTCGGCGCGATGGACGCACGCGCGTTCATCGCCGCACCGGCGGTGGCAGTAGATGAGTGAAAGGAGCGCGC
>NZ_ASSI01000383.1:0-668 GCF_000466765.1 Burkholderia sp. AU4i
GAAGCGCGCGGCGACCGGCAGCTCGCGGCCGCCGCGATCGGCGAGCACCGCGAGCTCGACCGCGGCCGGACGGCCGTAGTCGAACAGCTCGTTGAGCGCCGCGCGTACGGTGCGCCCGGTATACAACACGTCGTCGACGAGCACGATGCGCGCGCCGTCGACTTCGAACGGCAGCGACGTCGGGCTGGCCTGGCTGTGCAGCCCCTTTTTCGCGTAATCGTCGCGGTGCAGCGCGACGTTCACGACGCCGAACGCCGGCGCGCCGAGATCGCGCGCGAGGCGCTCGGCGAGCCATGCGCCGCCGCTGTGAATGCCGGCGAGCCGCGGGCCGCCCGGTTCGGCGAACGCCGTGCCGTACGCGGCGCGGATCTGGTCGAGCAGGACGCGGTAAAGCGCCTCGGCATCAATGGTGCTCATGGTCGGACAATTGATCGAGATACTGTTGAAGGATGACGCGCGCGGCCTCGGCATCGAGCATCTCGGCCCGGGCACGGCCGCGCACGTTGCGCTCGCGCAGCCCGGCCTCGGCCTCGACCGACGAATAACGCTCGTCGACCCAGGTGACGGGTAGCCCGAAGCGGCCGTTCAACTGGTTGCCGAAGCGCTTCGCCTGCTGCGTCATGTCGTGCGGCGTGCCGTCCGGATGCATCGGCAGGCCGACGACGAGC
>NZ_ASSI01000384.1:0-5821 GCF_000466765.1 Burkholderia sp. AU4i
CGAGCAGCGGCTGCGCGTAGTAGACATTCGCGACACTGGCCGCGCAGCAGACGGCCAGCGTCGCGACGCGCGCCGTGGACAGGGTGCCGACTGCGGCCGGATGCGCGGCAGGCGCGGATGCGTTCGATGCAACGGTGCCGGAACGACAGGAAGACGCCATGGATTTTCTCGCGCAAAGTAGTTGCAAATTGAAACTGGTGTGAGTGTAGGAAAAGTAGTTTTAAAATGCAACCTGTTGTGCGGCGGGCGAGATGTCCGTGCACGGATGGCCGGTGTTGCCGAAAAGGCGGCCGGCAAGATTGCGGAGAGGCACATGGCCAGGCAGAAAAGTCTTGCGGATTCGCCGTGCCCGGTGGCACGGGCGACCGATATCGTCGGCGATCGCTGGGCATTGCTGATCGTGCGGGATGCGTTCGACGGAGTGCGCCGGTTCGGCGATTTCCGCGCGAGCCTCGGCGTCGCGAGCAACATCCTGTCCGACCGGCTCAGGATGCTCGTGGATGCGGGCGTGTTCGACGTCGTGCCGGCGTCGGACGGCAGCGCGTATCAGGAGTACGTGCTGACCAGGAAGGGCGAAGGGCTGTTCCCGGTGATCGTGATGCTGCGGCAGTGGGGCGAGGCGAACCTGTTCGCGCGAGGCGAGCCGCATTCGGTGCTGGTCGACCGCCACACGGGGCGCGCGATCCGCAAGCTCACGCTGCGCCACGACGACGGCCGGCCGGTGAAGGCGGGCGAGACGGTCGTGAGGAAGGTCGGCGACGAAACGGGCGCACGGCGGCGATGAGCGTCGTGCGCGACGGCTGCACGGTCGGATAGACTGTCGCGATCGTCGCCGACCGGAGCCGCATCGCCATGTCCCATCCGCTGGATTCCGCCGCTTATCGGCTGTTGCTCGACCTGCAGCGGCGCATTCACGATTTCTGCGAGCGCGAGGGCGCCGAGGACGGGCGCGACCATGCCGATCCCGCGGAGCCGCTGTGGCAGACCGATTTCAACCATGTCACGGTCGCGCCGATGCGGGCGGGGCTGCACGTCCGGTACTTCAGCGGCGCCTGGGAGGAACCGTTCGACTGGACGCTGCAGTGTCTGGCGTTGCGGGACGTCGCGGATCTCGTGACCGACCTCGCGTTCAGCGGCATCGACGAAGGGGCGAACGGCACGCGCGAATGGGATTTCGGGCCGCTGCTCGATTCGGATGCGCGCTTCCCGATGCTGCGTTCGCTGTATGTGCGGCCGACCGAGCCGGCCGATCACAACCAGTCGATGATCGTGCGCCGCGACCTGATCATGCAGGAGGGCGGCGAGATTGCCCGCTTTGCCGCGAAGGCGCCGTATCTCGCCGAGCTGACGGTGCCGAACGCGCCCGATGCGCGTTTCTTCGATGTGCCGCTTGCGCATCTCGAGCGGCTGCGCATCGGCGGCGGAGACGACACGCAGCAGTTCATCGATCATCTTGCGGATTGCGACAACCTGCCGTCGCTCGGCTGGCTCGATTTCTCCGAGTCGACTGCATTGCATTCGACGTGGAAACGCGAGCGCGATGCCGGCAGCGTGACGTCGTTCGACGCCTACGAGCGCCTGCTGAAGAGCCGCGCCGGCCAGCGGCTCCGCAGGCTGACGCTGAGAAACACCTGTCTCGACCGGGAGGCGCTCGAAGCGCTGCAGGCGCTGCATCCGCGGCTGTCGTTCATGGTGATCCAGGCCGGCAGCGGCGGTTACGTGAGTCACTTCAAGGACAACGTGTTTGCGTGGCGTCACCTGATCCAGCGGGACCCCGGCGACGCATGACCGCAGCCTTTCAATCGGCCGCCGGCACGGCCTGACGCACGGACGATGCGCCGCGATGCGCATCGGGCCGCACCAGCGTCGCGAGCAGCGCGGCGGCGACCAGCAGCGCGACCGACACGGCCGTTTCGATCCGCAACCCGTCCACGACCTGCGCCGCGCCGCCGCCGCCGGCGAGTGCGCCGAACGCGGCCACGCCCATCGCGCCGCCGGCCTGCCGCGCGGTATTCAGCACGGCCGACGCGATGCCGGCCCGTTCGGGCGCGACCGACGCGAGCACGGCGGTCGTCATCGCCGGCACCGCGAAACCCATGCCCGACGGAATCAGCAGGAACGGCACGAGCAGGACGGCCAGCGGCGTCGACGCGTCGATGAAGTGCAGCGATCCGTAGCCGAGCGCGGCGACGAGCGCGCCTGCCAGCATCGGCGCGCGCGGGCCGTGACGTGCCACGACGCGGCCGCTCGCGAGGTTCGACAGCAGGAAGCCGCCCGTCAGCGGCAGGAACGCGAGGCCGGCCTGCAACGCCGATTCGCCGCGTGCGCGCTGCAGGTACAGCGCGAGCACGAACACGGTGCCGTAGTACGTGAGGTTCACGCAGATCCCGAACAGCACGGCCGCGCTGAACGTGCGATGGCGGAACAGCGACAGCGGCAGCATCGGCGTGGCCGTCCGCGTTTCCACCGCGACGAATGCGAGTGCGGTGAGCGCCGCCAGCGCGAAACCGCCGGCGACGACCGGATGCGTGAAGCCGAGCGGACGCCATTCGATCACGGCGCCGGTCAACGCGGTCAGCATCGCGATCGCGATGAGCTGGCCGCGCAGGTCGAGTGCGCGGACGGAGCGGGATGGCGCGGCCGGCGTTGCCGCCGCACGGCGCGCAGGTATCCACGCGAAGGCGGCCGCCAGCCCGGCCGCACACAGCGGCAGGTTCACGAGGAAGATGCCGCGCCAGCCCCACGCCGCGATCAGCAGGCCACCGACGACCGGGCCGGCCGCGATCGAAATCGACCCGGCCGCCGTCCACCAGCCGACGGCCCGCGCGCGCAGGCGCGGGTCGTGCCGGCACGCGTCGTTGAGCAGGGCAAGCGAATTGGGCAGCATCGCCGCGGCGCCGACGCCTTGCAGCGCGCGCGCCGCGATCAGCATCGCGGGCGCGGTCGCGGCGCCGCATGCGAGCGACGCAAGCGCGAACAACACGAGGCCGGCGATGTACAGGCGGCGTGCGCCGAAGCGGTCGCCGAGCGCGCCGCCCGACAGCATCAGTACCGCGAACGCGAGCGTGTACGCATCGACGACCCATTGCAGGCCGGCGACGGGCAAGCGCAGGTCGCCGGCGAGATGCGCGAGCGCGATGTTGACGATCGTCACGTCGAGCTGCGTGACGACGAAACCGGTGCTGACGGTCGCGACGACGCGGGCGAGCGCGGGCGGGAAGGCGGAGGAGGGGAGGGTCGTGTCCATGCGCCAATCGTAGGGCGCGGGCGGCCGGCGATGTTTCAGCGGGACGTGAAGCGTCGAAGCGCCGGGGACGAAGCAGCAGGGCGGCGAGCGGGGACGAAGCGGGAACGAAGCGGGGACGAAGCGGGGACGAAGCAGGGACGAAGCAGGGACGAAGCAGGGACGAAGCAGGGACGAAGCAAGAACGAAGCAAGAACGAAGCAAGAACGAAGCAGGAGCGAAGAATGCTGCGCGGGCCAACGTGAGCGCCGCGTGCCCAACCGTGCCGCTACGACCCGTGTTGACGCGCGCTCAGCGCGGAACCTTGGCTGCGTTCAATGCCGCTCGCCGCGCCAGCGACCCGGCGCAACGCCGAAGCGCTTCGTGAACGCATGCGTAAACGTGCTTTGATCCGCGAAGCCGACCATCCCGGCGATATCGACGAGCGGATACCGGCCATCCGCGAGCAGGATCACGGCCGCGTCGAGCCTGAGCCGCTGCAGGTAGCGATGCGGCGTTTCGCCGAATGCATCGACGAACAGCTGATGAAAGCGGCGCATCCCGTAGCCGCAGTGCGCGGCGAGATCGGCGATGCGCAGCGGCTCGGCGAGCCGCGCGCGCAGCCAGCGGTCGATGCGCGCGAAATCGAGGCCCGATGCGGGCGCGGCGATGTCGCGTTCGTCGATCAGCGCGCCGCACAGCCGGGCGGCGGCCTGCCACTGGAAACGGTGCGCGGCCGCGTGCGGCGCGTCGGCGGCAGGCGCTTCGAATTGCGCGGTTGCCGCCGCGATCTGCGCGACCAGTGACGTCAGGGCCGGATCGATTGCCACGGCGCGCGCGCTGTCGAACAGCCGCTGCGGCACCGCGAGTGATGCGAGGGGAAGATTGAGCACGAGCTGGCGATTCTCGCCGAGGCCCGCGTAATCATGGCGCGCGCCGGCTGGAACCAGCCAGGCGCGGTGCCGGTCGAGACGCTGGCTGACGCCGTTCACCGCCATCACCATCGCGCCGTCGATGCCGAGCACGATCTGGTGAAAGTCGTGCACGTCCGACGCTTCGAGCGTGTCGTAGCGTTGCAGCGCGACGGTGGGGGACGGAAGGTGTGCCACGGGGCGGGGCGTCAGCCGGGGGCTCGTGTGCCGTGTCAGATGGCGAGCAGTTCGACTTCGAACACGAGCGTCGCATTCGGCGGAATCACGCCGCCTGCGCCGCGCGGGCCGTAACCGAGTTGCGGCGGGATCGTCAGGCGACGCACGCCGCCGACCTTCATGCCCTGCACGCCTTCGTCCCAGCCCTTGATGACCATGCCGCCGCCGAGCACGAACGCGAACGGGTCGTTGCGATCCTTGCTCGAATCGAATTTCTGACCGTCGGTCAGCCAGCCCGTGTAGTGGACGCTGACGGTCTGGCCGGCTTGCGCTGCGTCGCCGGTGCCTTCGGTCAGGTCTTCGTATTTGAGGCCCGATTCGGTCGTGATGACAGACATGACTTCTCCTGAAAAAGGATGGGTAAAACCGCTATTGTAGGCGAGCGCGCTGCGGGCCGCCGCTCATGGCTTTCGGCCGGTCTCGCGCGTATCGCGGACGGCGGCGGGCCGTCGCGGCCGCGATCGCGCGGAGCGCAAATGGAACGCGCGTTTGAATTTCCGGCCAGCCCAGCGACCGAGGTTGCACCGCGCGAGTGCGACGCGTGTATGAATCGGTGCTACCGGCGCGCTCGGCAACGTGCCGCTCAGGGTTGCCGGATTCCGTGAAATGCCCGCCACGCGGGGCTTCCGGGCCACCGCTGCGACGCGGTGCCGACTGCCGCGAACGGCTCGCGTGCGTTCACGTGCGTTCGAATCCCGCCGTGTCCGGACGCCGTTCGAACGCCGTTTTTTCCGCCTTTTCGACCGTGCCCTGTTTGGAAGCGCGCATCTACCGTGCGGCTTGCGCGCGCCGCCGCGGGCGGCCTATCTTTACAGCTGTCGATGTCAAGATTTTGCCGGTGCGCGATGTGCCGCCCGGCCCGCGCCGGCCGCGTCGGACGACGCGCCGGGCCGCTCCGGAACCAGGAGAACGATGAACATGAAGTCAGCCGCTTCCGCCACCGCAGCCGGGATCATGCCGGTGCGCCGCGACCTGCGCTTCGACCTGCCGGTCGAACGCGCGAAGGACTGGCATGGCCTCGGGTCGCACGTGACCCATTTCTTCAACGCGCTGTCGCTGCTGTTCCCGGCCGGCGAGCGCTTCTTCATGGATTCGGTGCGCAACTATCGCGACCGGATCGACGATCCCGTGCTGAAGCAGCAGGTGCTCGGCTTCATCGGCCAGGAGGCGATGCACACGCGCGAGCACATCGAGTACAACGAGCTGATGCAGGCGAACCACCTGCCCGCGCGCAAGCTCGACAAGCGTGTGTGGGCGGTGCTCGGCTACATGAAGCGCAAGCTGCCGCATTCGGTGCAGCTCGCGCACACGGTCGCGGCGGAGCACTACACGGCGATGCTTGCCGACTGGCTGCTGCGCGACCCGACGCGCCTGGAGGGTTCGGTCGAAGGCTACCGCCAGATGTGGATCTGGCACGCGCTCGAGGAAACCGAGCACAAGGCCGTGTCGT
>NZ_ASSI01000385.1:0-1760 GCF_000466765.1 Burkholderia sp. AU4i
TGCCGCTGCAGCCGCTCGGCCGGGCTCACCAGCCGGCGCGCGAGCCAGTCGAGCTGCTGCGCGCGCTGCTCCAGCCGGCGCTCCATGCCGCGAGCGAGCGCACGCTGGCGCTCGCCGACCTCGCGCAGCAGCAGTGCGCGCTGCGGGCTCGCGAGCTCGGCGGCGCCGGTAGGCGTCGGCGCGCGCAGGTCGGCCGCGAAGTCCGCGATCGTGAAATCGGTCTCGTGCCCGACGCCGCTCACGACCGGCAGTTCGCTCGCCGCGATCGCGCGCGCCAGCGCCTCGTCGTTGAACGACCACAGATCCTCGATCGAGCCGCCGCCGCGACAGACCAGCAGCACGTCGACCTCGCGGCGCGCATTCGCGGTCTCGACGGCCGCGACGAGCTTTTCCGCCGAGCCCGCACCCTGCACGGGCGCCGGATAGACGATCACCGGAATGTGCGGCGCGCGGCGCGCGAGCGTGGTCAGCACGTCGCGCAGCGCGGCGGCCTGCAGCGACGTGACGATGCCGATCGCGCGCGGGTGCGGCGGCAGCGGCCGCTTGCGCTCGGGCGCGAAGAGTCCCTCGCCCTCGAGCTGCGCCTTCAGCCGCAGGAACGCCTCGTACAGGCGCCCCTGGCCCGTGCGCCGCACGGCCTCGACGTTGAGCTGCACTTCGCCGCGCGGCTCGTACATCGTCACGACCGCGCGTACCTCGATCCGGTCGCCTTCACGCGGCGTGAATTCCGCGTATTGCGCGCGGCCACGGAACATCACGCAGCGCATCTGCGCCTGCTGGTCCTTGATCGAGAAATACCAGTGGCCGCTCGCGGCGCGGGTGAAATTCGACACTTCGCCCGAAATCCACAGCAGCGGAAACGAGCGCTCGAGCATCGTCGAAATCGCGCGATTGAGCGCCGAAACGGGTATCACTTCGTCGCCGCCGCGGGTGGCACCCGGCGCGGCAAATGGGGAGTCGGAAGGCATGGACGGTCGGATGAATGCTGGCGGCGACACGATAGTCCGACACGCGCGCGACGTCCAGCGCCGGGCGTGTGCGCCGTGACGTGCGGAAGGTGTCCACACTTTGGCAATCGTCGGCCTAAAACGCCGGAAAACCGCGGAAAAATCCAGACGATTTGAGATAACGTATTGATTTTTATATATTTTTAAAACTTTCGAAACGATTCTCATCCGATTCGAGGCCCGCCCGGCGGGCGTTTGACTCATTCGAACGGGGAGTTCTTCACAGAGTTATCCACAAGCCGTCACGATCCGGCCCCGTGGGCTGCGTCGGCCGGTCGCGCTTGCCGCGCCCGCCTGCGGCGCGCTAGAGTGCCGCCTTCCGCAGACCCCGCGGCATGCGCCGCCCAACGGAGAATCCGCCTTGACGAATCCGTCCCACGCCGCGGCGCACGACCTGCCGCGCCCGGCCCGATGAGCGCGCCCGACGGCCCGCTCGCCCGGCTCGAAGCGCGCCTGACGCGCGAATGGCAGCGCCGCGGCGCGCTCGCGTGGGCACTTACGCCGTTCGCGTGCGTGTTCGGCCTGTGCGCGGCGCTGCGGCGCACCGCCTACGCGCAGGGCTGGAAGAAGCCGGTCGACGTCGGCGTGCCCGTCATCGTCGTCGGCAACGTGACCGTCGGCGGCACCGGCAAGACGCCGACCGTGATCGCGCTCGTCGACGCGTTGCGGGCGGCCGGCTTCACCCCCGGCATCGTGTCGCGCGGCTACGGCGCGAACGTGAAGGCGCCGACCGCCATCACGGCCGCGTCGCGC
>NZ_ASSI01000386.1:0-3753 GCF_000466765.1 Burkholderia sp. AU4i
GCTCGGCCTCTATCCGGTCGTGCCGGACGCCGAATGGGTCGAGCGCGTGCTCGATTGCGGTGTGCGGACCGTGCAACTGCGCGTGAAAGGCGCGACGCCGGACACGTTGCGGCGGGAAATCGCACGTGCGGTCGCGGCCGGGCGCCGCCATCCCGATGCGCGCGTGTTCATCAACGATCACTGGCAGATCGCCGTGGAAGAGGGGGCGTACGGCGTTCATCTGGGCCAGGAAGACCTCGAAACGGCCGATCTGGCCGCGATCGCGCGCGCAGGCCTGCGGCTCGGACTTTCGAGCCACGGTTATTACGAAATGTTGCGCGCATTGCACGAGCGCCCGAGCTACCTCGCGCTCGGCCCCGTATTTGCGACCGCGACCAAGGCCGTCGCCGCGCCGCCGCAGGGCCTGGCGCGGATTGCTCGCTATGCGCGCTTCGCGGGGGCGCGTGCGCCGCTCGTCGCGATCGGCGGGGTGGGGCTCGACGCGCTGCCGGCCGTGCTGGCGACGGGTGTCGGCAGTGTCGCGGTGGTCAGTGCGGTGACGGGCGCGGCCGACTATCGGGCTGCCGTTGTTGCATTGCAGCAATGTTTTCCCGGACAATTTGACAATCATTGACCGCAGGGCCCGGAACGGCGTCACGACATCATTCCAATGCAGGCCCTATAATTCGGCGTTCTGCGTAAAAGGACTGTCAGCTCCGTGAGCCCCACTCCTACCGAGACCCTGCTGGAACTTCGCGACGTCGACTTTGGCTACGGCGACCGCCTCGTCCTGTCCAACCTGAACCTGCGCTTCGGGCGTGGGCAGGTCGTCGCGGTCATGGGCGGGTCGGGTTGCGGCAAGACGACCGTGCTGCGCCTGATCGGCGGCCTCGTGCGTGCGCGCCGCGGCCAGGTGCTGTTCGACGGCGCCGATGTCGGCGCGCAAACGCGCGATGGCCTCTATGCGCTGCGCCGCAAGATGGGCATGCTGTTCCAGTTCGGCGCGTTGTTCACCGACATGTCGGTGTTCGAGAACGTCGCGTTCGCGCTGCGCGAGCATACCGACCTGCCCGAAGACCTGATCCGCGACCTCGTGCTGATGAAGCTCAACGCGGTCGGGCTGCGCGGTGCGCGCGACCTGATGCCGTCCGAGGTGTCGGGCGGGATGGCGCGCCGCATCGCACTGGCGCGCGCGATCGCGCTCGATCCGCAGCTCATCATGTACGACGAGCCGTTCGCCGGCCTCGATCCGATCTCGCTCGGCATCACCGCGAACCTGATCCGCACGCTGAACCAGGCGCTGGGTGCCACGTCGATCCTGGTCACGCACGACGTGCCGGAATCGTTCGCGATCGCCGACTACGTGTATTTCCTGGCCAACGGCGGCGTGCTCGCGCAGGGTACGCCCGACGAGCTGCGCGCGTCGACCGATCCGAGCGTGCGGCAGTTCATCGACGGCGCGCCGGACGGCCCGTTCAAATTTCATTACACGAGCCCGCCGCTGGCGGCGGATTTCGGGCTCGGCGGAGGGCGCGCATGATCAGCGCGATCGGACGTTACGTCATCGGCGGCCTCGAGCGCGCGGGCTACGGCACGCGTCTGTTCGTGCGCCTCGTGCTGGAATTCTTCCCGCTGCTGCGCCGGCCGCGGCTGGTCACGAAGCAGATCCACTTCCTCGGCAACTATTCGTTCGTGATCATCGCCGTGTCGGGCCTGTTCGTCGGCTTCGTGCTCGGCCTGCAGGGGTACTACACGCTGAACCGCTACGGTTCCGAGCAGGCGCTCGGCCTGCTGGTCGCGCTGTCGCTCGTGCGCGAGCTCGGGCCGGTCGTTACCGCGCTGCTGTTCGCGGGCCGCGCGGGCACGTCGCTCACGGCCGAGATCGGTCTGATGAAAGCCGGCGAGCAGCTCACCGCGCTCGAGATGATGGCGGTGGACCCGATCAAGAACGTGATCGCGCCGCGCCTGTGGGCGGGCATCATCGCGATGCCGCTCCTGGCCGCGATCTTCAACGCGGTCGGCGTGCTCGGCGGTTACTTCGTCGGTGTCGTGCTGATCGGCGTCGATCCGGGTGCGTTCTGGTCGCAGATGCAGGGCGGGGTCCAGGTCTGGGCCGACGTCGGCAACGGCGTGATCAAGAGCATCGTGTTCGGGTTCGCCGTGACCTTCATTGCACTGTTTCAAGGGTATGAAGCGAAGCCCACGCCCGAGGGCGTGTCGCGCGCGACGACCAAGACGGTCGTGTTCGCGTCGCTCGCCGTACTCGGCCTCGATTTCCTGCTGACCGCGCTGATGTTCAGCTAAGCCTCAGCCAAGCCAAATTTTGGGATGACGATGAAAAAGACTGCTCTCGACTTCTGGGTCGGCCTGTTCGTGGTGGTGGGCTTCCTTGCGGTGCTGTTCCTGGCGCTGAAGGTCGGCAACATGAGCTCGTTTTCGTTTCAGCCGACCTACTCGGTGAAGATGAAATTCGACAATATCGGCGGCCTGAAGCCGCGCGCGGCCGTGAAGAGCGCGGGCGTCGTGGTCGGCCGCGTGAAGGCGATCGGTTTCGACACGAACACGTACCAGGCGCTTGTCACGATCGATGTCGACGGCCAGTATCAGTTCCCGAAGGATTCGTCGGCGAAGATCCTGACGTCGGGCCTGCTCGGCGAGCAATATATCGGCCTCGATCCGGGCGGCGACACCGAAATGCTGAAGTCGGGCGATACGATCACGATGACGCAATCGGCGATCGTCCTCGAGAACCTGATCGGCCAGTTCCTTTACAGCAAGGCCGCCGATGCGGGCGGTGCGAAGCCGGCAGCCGGCGCGCCGGCCGCGCCTGCACCGGTGGCGGTGCCGGCGTCGGCGGTGTCCGCCGCGTCCGCCGCGTCCGGTTCCGCGGCCCAATAACCACACGAGAGATTAGAAGAGGGTAATGACCATGCAGACGATCCGCATCAGGCACGCCGCGCTGGCGATAGCGGCAGTCGCCGCGTTGAGCGGCTGCGCGACCGTGCAGACGCCGACCAAGGGCGATCCGCTCGAAGGCTTCAACCGGACGATGTACAAGTTCAACGACACGGTCGATACGTATGCGCTGAAGCCGGTCGCGAAGGGCTACCAGTACGTGGTGCCGCAGCCGGTTCGCGACAGCGTGACGAACTTCTTCTCGAACATCGGCGACGTCTACATCGCGGCGAACAACATCGTGCAGCTGCGGATCGCGGACGGCGTCGGCGACATCATGCGCGTCGTGATCAATACGGTGTTCGGCGTCGGCGGCCTGTTCGACGTCGCGACGATCGCGAAGCTGCCGAAGCACACGGCCGACTTCGGGATCACGATGGGCCGCTACGGCATGCCGTCGGGTCCGTATCTGGTGCTGCCGCTGCTCGGCCCGAGCACGCTGCGCGACACGGCCGGCCTGGGCGTCGACTACGTCGGCAACCCGCTCACCTACGTGAAGCCGGATGGCCTGAGCTGGGGCCTGTTCGGCGTCAACCTCGTCAACACGCGTTCGAACCTGCTCGGCGCGGGCGACGTGCTGGATGCCGCGGCACTCGACAAGTATTCGTTCGTGCGTAACGCGTACCTGCAGCGCCGCCAGATGCTGATCAGCAACGCGCGCGGCGAGGCGGCCGCGACGTCGAGCAACGACGCGCTGCCGAAGTACGACCTGCCGGACGACGGCGCGGCACCGGCGGCAGCCGGCGCGGCCGGAACGGCGGGCGCGGCAGCGGTGGGCGGCGCGACGGCGCCGGCAGGCGCATCGGGCGCGGCCGAATC
>NZ_ASSI01000387.1:0-1065 GCF_000466765.1 Burkholderia sp. AU4i
GGAAATCCGGCTTTCCGGATTTCCGGAAAATATCCGTCCGGGGATTCGGACGGATGTGGGGGGTTCCGGGGGCGCCTGAGCGACGGGAGCAACTGCGCCTACATTCGCCATTTGCCGAAGTGATGTGTCTCGTCAGATAGCGATCCGACCCCTGTTCATGCTCTAGAGGCCATCATGGTAGCGGTGACGTGGCCCCTGGTCCTTGTCTCACTCTTCAAGCAGTTTTACAGACTTGAGGATTTCCATAAAAATTTCGTAGCTCAGCCCCTCATCCATGTCGAAGTCTCCATCTCGACGCACAAGGCAAGATTGACTCATTACCACTGTTTCTTTCACGTTTCCAATGACCAACCTGATACGTCGGTGCCGATTGTCAAATCGCTCGCAGTGGCCACGACTCGATGCAATGCCTTGGTTATTTTTGTAAAAATCCTCTGCGATCCAGCCGCTCCAATTCGCTCCCGCGATCTCGGATATATGTCCGCCCCAGATAATCCACACTCCGCCTCTTCCAGTTCGCTTGTCGAGATGACAGATCCATTTGCAATTCGACGCAAGCCACTCCCATTCAATGAATTCAGAACATGATCGAGATCCCGCCTGTAGATGTGTAACGCTGGCAATTTTTCGAGTAGATCTGGATTTTTCCGGCCACCAACTAAAGAACCAATCAGCATCGTTGCTCCACTTTGCTCTCGATACGAGTTCGCACAAGGACTGACCTCAGAATCAACAACGGGAGCAAGGACACTCGGAAGGCTAAGTGACAGACCGCAGTTCTGATAAAAACCGTAACGCTGCATCGGCTCAATGCCCTCCGCGGCGGGAAGCCCAAAAAGAAACAGGAAAACGATTACCGAAAGGTGCAAAAAAACTGCGCCAGATCAACCGAATACAATTCGTTTTTGCACATCACCCCTCTCGAAATCCATTAATAAGCAAAACACAACTCAGGCCTCAACCTGAATTTTTAACACTGAATTCGACGGCATACTCCCCCATCGCCAAAAATAAAGTGGATACATTAAAAAACTCCCGACGCCCAAAGCACGCCGATCGCGGCGA
>NZ_ASSI01000388.1:0-2799 GCF_000466765.1 Burkholderia sp. AU4i
ATACGGCACCGGCTCGCCCGCGATCAGCAGAATGCGTTTGTCGCCGGCCTTGATCTCGGGAATGAACTTCTGGATCATCAGCGAGCGCGTGCCGTCATGGCCGAGCATCTCGATGATCGCACCGAGGTTCATGCCGTCGGCCTTCACGCGGAACACGCCCATCCCGCCCATCCCGTCGAGCGGCTTCACGATCACGTCGCCGTGCTCGGCGTGGAAGGCGCGCAGGCGCGCCGCATCGCGCGTGACGAGCGTCGGCGCGACGAATTGCGGAAACTCGCCGATCGCGAGCTTTTCCGAGTGATCGCGAATCGACTGCGGCTTGTTGAACACACGCGCGCCCGCCCGTTCGGCAAGCTCGAGCATCCACGTGGCCGTCACGTATTCCATGTCGAACGGCGGATCCTTGCGCATCAGCACCGCGCCGAACGACGTCAGCGCACGCGACTCGTGAGCGGCCGCCTCGTACCACGGTTCGCGGTGCAGGTCGGCCGTGTCGCCGACGATCGTCACGCGCTGCACGTCCGCCTCGACACCGCTCCCCGTCCATGCGAGCTGGTGCGGCTGGCACGCGTACACCGCATGCCCGCGCCGCGCGGCCTCGGCCATCATCGCGTAGGTCGAATCCTTGTAGATCTTGAAGCGCTCGAGCGGGTCGGCGATAAAGAGAATGTCCATGAGGTCCTGTACGTGGCGAAGGTCCGTTATACCTGGATGGCTTCGGGGTCGGTCTTTTCCAGTTCGATCGACGACGCGATCAGCGACAGCCGCGCGACGACGCCGTACATGTAGAAACGGTTCGGCGGCGCGGCACCCGGCTTCGCGCCGGCATCCGGCAGCGCAGTGTGCTCGAAGCCGAGCGGCACGTAGTGCATGCCGGGCGCGTTCAGGTTCTGGTCGCGCTCGCGGCCGGCGTGCGTGCGGTAGAAGCCGCCGACCACGTAGCGGTCGATCATGTATACAACGGGCTCGGCCACTTCGTCGCCGACGCGCTCGAACGTATACACGCCTTCCTGCACGATCACGTCGCGCACCGCGAGGCCGGCCTTCGACTCGGCCATCTGCGCGCGCTCGGCCTTCGACATCCGGCCGATCTCGGCCGCGTCGTGCACGGTCATCACGCCGCGCCCCGCCGTGCCCGCGTCGGCCTTCACGACGACGTACGGCTTCTCGCTGATCCCGTATTCGCGGTACTTGCGCGCGATCTTCTTCAGCACGCCGTCGATCGCGTCGGCGAGCGCCTGTTCGCCTTCATGCGCCTGCCAGTCGACACCTTCCACGTGCGCGAAATACGGATTCACCATCCACGGATCGACGCCGACCATCTTCGCGAACTTCTTCGCGACGTCGTCGTAGCACGCGAAGTGCGTCGACTTGCGGCGCACGGCCCAGCCCGCGTGCAGCGGCGGCAGCAGGTACTGCTCGTGCAGGTTTTCCAGCACGGCCGGAATGCCGGCCGACAGGTCGTTGTTCAGCAGGATCGAGCACGGGTCGAAATTCTTCAGGCCGAGGCGGCGCTGCGAACGCTCGAGCGGTTCGAGCACGATCTTCTGGCCGTCGGCCAGCGTGATCGGCGTCATGTCGGTGATGCTCGGGTCGAGCGAGCCGAAGCGCACGTTCAGGCCGGCCTGGCGCATGATCGTCGCGAGGCGCGCGACGTTTTCGAGGTAGAACGCGTTGCGGGTCGGCAGCTCGGGAATCACGAGCAGGTTCTTCGCGTCCGGGCAGATCTTCTCGATCGCGGCCATCGCGGCCTGCACGGCAAGCGGCAGCACTTCGGACGGCAGGTTGTTGAACGCGCCGGGAAACAGGTTCGCGTCGACGGGCGCCAGCTTGAAGCCGGCATTGCGCAGGTCCACCGAACAATAGAACGGCGGGGTGTGTTCCTGCCATTCGAGCCTGAACCAGCGTTCGATCGCAGGCGTCGCGTCGAGGATCTTCTGCTCGAGTTCGAGCAGCGGACCGTTCAACGCCGTAACGAGGTGGGGAACCATGAATCACTCGCGAGCGGGAGAATGAAGATTGTAGAGCAATTGCCTTGCCCATTTGGGGATTGTTCCCGGCTTCACAAGGATATGCAGGAAGTTTTCGGCTATTGACCCGATAGAGTGAAGGGTTATCCGCTACGTCAGTGCGTGACAGGAGAAAAAAAGCCCGCCGGGTGGGCGGGCCGAAGTCGCTGCGCTCATTCGGGGCGGGCGCCGTCGTCGCGGCGGCCCGCCATTGATTCGTGTGACTTATTCCACGTGCTCGCCGTGCAGGATCACGTCGAGACCTTCGCGCTCTTCCTCTTCGGACACGCGCAGGCCCATCGTCAGGTCGATCAGCTTCAGCAGCACGAAGCTCAGCACGCCGCTGTAGACCAGCGTGATCAGCACGCCCTTCGCCTGCAGCAGCAGGCTGCCGTCGGCGCCGCCGATGTCCTTGACCGCGAACACTCCCGTCAGCAGCGCGCCGAGAATCCCGCCGATGCCGTGCACGCCGAACGCGTCGAGCGAATCGTCGTAGCCGAGCTTCGACTTGAGCCAGGTCGCCGACCAGAAGCAGACGACGCCGGCGGCGATGCCGATCACCAGTGCGCCCGCCACGCCGACGAAACCGGCGGCCGGCGTGATCGCCACGAGACCCGCGACCGCGCCCGACACGATGCCGAGCACCGACGGCTTGCCCTTCGCGATCCACTCGGCAAACATCCAGCCGAGCGCCGCGCAGGCGGTCGCCACTTGCGTGGTCAGCATCGCGAAGCCGGCACGGCCGTCAGCGGCAACCGCGGAGCCCGCGTTGAAGCCGAACCAGCCGACC
>NZ_ASSI01000389.1:0-2615 GCF_000466765.1 Burkholderia sp. AU4i
ACTGGAGTTCAGACGTGTGCTCTTCCGATCTGCGACGTGCGGCGCGGCGCGCTTCAGCGGGCGGCGCACGAGCGGCCTCCCCAGCGGGCGTCGAGCGTGCCGTCCGCGCCGAACCGGTAGCGCCCGTCGCGCCAGCCGAGCCCGAACAGCGTCAGCACGCTCGTGTAGTAACCGGGCGCCGACTGGCGCGCGAGCGTATCGACACGCGCCGCCTGCGCATCGGCGAGGGCACGCTGGCCGCGCGCGTCGAGGAACGGCACGGCGGCCGCCGAAAACCCGCCGTTGCCGTCGTTCGGCCCCGCGACGCCCGTCGTCGTGTCGACCTTCTCCGGCGGCGCGCCATGCGCGGCGATGTAGTCGGCGAACGGCGCAAAGCGTGCGAGCAACGGCGCGGCGAGCGGATCGGCGCGGTCGAGCATGCCGGCCCACAGATACACGCGGATCGCGTTGTACGCGCTCTCCGCATGCGTGTCGCGATCGGGCCCGAAACCCGTGCCCGCGCGATACAGCGCCCAGTCGGGCGAAAAGCCCTTCGGTGCCGTGTCGAGCAGCACGCGGCCGGTACTGGCGGCGAGCGCGGCCCAGCGCCGGTCGTCGGGCAGGCGCGCGCCGAGCGCGCGGATCACCTGCGGCGGCGAATAGCTCGGGTTCACGCGCCATCGGCCGTCGGCGAGCTTGAACCCCGTCGGCCCCGGCAGCAGCGTGAGGCCGAGGCCCGGCACGGTCGCGGTCTCGTCGTCGAGCACGCGCTTCGCGAGCAGCGCGCCGCGCGCCGTGTAGCTGCGCTCGTGCCACAGCCGTCCGGCCTCCACGAGTGCATACGCGATCCACAGGTCGGCGTCCGACGCCGCGTTCGCGTCGAGCACGCGCCACGCGCCGTCGGGCGCACGGCCCCACAGCCACGCCGGCAGGTGCGCGCTCAGGTCGCCCTGCGCGAGATTGTTCTCGGTCCACGCGAGGATCGTGTCGAACATGCGCCGGTCGTTCGCGACCAGCGCGAAGAAGAGTCCATACGCCTGCCCCTCCGACACCGTGCGTGAATCGGCCGAGCCGACGTCGATCACGCGGCCGTCGGCCGAGATGAAATCGCGCTTGAACGCGTCCCAGCGCGGCCACGCGGCGCCGCATCCCGCGTCGGCCGCGTCAGCCGCACCCGCGGCGTGCGCGCGCGCGGCCATGCCGGCTGCCGTGCACGTCATCGCCACCGCCAGCGCGAGTACCGCGCCGACGCGCCGCGCCGGCCGCGTTGCCCGTCGCTTCGCCATAACCCGCGCCATCCGTTACATCCCCCGTCGACGCGCGGCGATTCTCTGCAGCACGCTGAACACGCCGAGCGCGAGCAACAGCCCCGCGACCACGCCGACCGCGCCGAGCACGACCGGATGCCGCGCCGCTTCCGTCCACACGCGCGCATACCACGGCACGAAGCCGACCACGTAAGGCTCGCCGACGCGCAGGCTGTCGACCTGCCCCGGCCGCACCAGCGCGAGGTCGCCCTGCAGCTGCGACACGAGCCCGGCGTTCTCGAACACGTCGAGCAGGTCGCCGAGGCGCGGCTGGTCGGTCGCCGTCAGCGCGACCACGCTGCGCCCCCGGCTGCCCGGCAGCTCGAACCCGGCAAGCGCCGCGAGCGAGCCGGTCTGCTCGATGTGCGCGCCGCCTTCGGCCAGGCCGACGCCGTTGCGCCAGCGCTCCTTCACCGAGAACGCGATGCGCGCGGTGCCTTCGCTGCCCGCGCCGCCCTGCTCGCCGATCACGAGCGGCAGCGCCGAGCGCCAGTGCGCGAGCAGCGGCGACGCGGGCGAGCCGTCGATCACGAGCAGGTCCTTGCTGCCCGACAGCGCGGCGACGTCGCCGGGCCGCGCGACCTGCACGCGCAGGGCCGGAAACCCGGTCCATTCGCCCATGTGGCCGAGCATCGTCAGGTAGGCCTCGAGCTCCTGCGGCGACGGCCGGTCGGGCATCACGACGGCCGTCTGCGACAGGTCGGCGAAGCGCGTGAACGGGAAGCCGCTGTTCGCGAAGAACGCGAGGTTCGGCAATTGCGCGTAATGGACGAAGTGCGAGAAGTCGATCGTCGAATCGGGATCGATCGCCGCGCGCTGCGGCTCGGTCGCCGTGCTCGAGCACAGGCCCGTCTTCTGCGAGTCGAGCGTGAAGCGGAACTGCAGCTGGTTGCCGCTGCCGACCCGGAACGCCGGGATGTCGACGTCGCTCGTCACGCGCCCTTCGGGCACCGACAGCAGCGGCAGCTGCATGCGGCCGTGCGCGTCCTCGGCATGGGACGGCCCGAGCCGGTACGACTTCACGAGCTGCTCGTTGATCTCGACGGCGAGCGTCGAGTTGTCCTGCACGGTCGGCGCCGTGTAGCGGTAGCGCAGCGTGATCGGCACGCCCGCGCCGTTCCACGAATGCAGATCGGCCGGCACGCGCAGGTTCAGGCGGATGGCGTCGGGCGTCGTGCCGCGCACTTCCAGCTGGCGCGTATCGGATACCAGCTCGCGGAACGCGATCGGCCGGTTCACGGGCAACCAGCGCGGCGCGTCGTACGGCTTGCGCGGCGCGCCGGGATCGACGTGCGCGACCGTCGCCGCCGGCCCCGACAGCGCCGCGCG
>NZ_ASSI01000390.1:0-1065 GCF_000466765.1 Burkholderia sp. AU4i
GCGCACCCACCTTCGCATCCAGATCGGCCAGCGTGCTCTTCAAACTGTCCTGCAGAAAGTACAGGCCAACGAACGACAAGCCCCCATCCACGCTGCCGACAGACAAGCTCTTGAGGCCAGCAAAGCTGCTGCCAGCAAAACGATGCGCACCGGCGGCACCGATCTGCAAACCGTTAAGCAGCTTGGCCGCGGCCGGCTCCAGGTTCTTGAGGCCGGCCTTGATCTGGCGCAGCGCCGCCTTGGCCTCGCGATTCGCGTCCTGCCCCCACACACCGCCGGCCTGCTTGATGTCGCTCGCCCGCTCCTTGGCATCCTGACCAAACTGCACGAGCCGTTGCTTGACCTCTTCGGCTGAACCATGAACCCATAGCGTGACGTCGATAAGCATGTTGCGAACGTTGACGTTCGGGATAGTGATCAAGCTCCCCAACAACATCGCGCGTGCCCCCTTTCCGGCAGCCTTATGCGCCTCATTGGCGTGGCCGCGTATCTCCTCCGACAGCAGATCGAAGCATTCGCCTACGGTGAGTTGGATCGTGACCTGCGTGAGCTTGGTTTTTCCGTAGAGCCACGCCGCGCCCACATGGAGATTGTCCAGCGCCGCCTTGGCACCCACGCTCAGGGCACTGTCCAGCCGATTGGCCGCGTCATGCATCGCGGCCAGCAACTGGTCGGCCGCACCGGCGATGACGCCTCTGCGCCAATCATCACCGTCCTTGCTGGTCGCGATGAGTTTGACCACGTCATAGTATTTCTTGCCCGCATCGTTGGGCATGGCACCGGCTGCGAACTGCGGCTCAAACGCTTGCTGCAGGTCGGTATGTTGTCCATTCAAGGCGAGGTAGGCCGGGCTGTTGGGGTCTTTCAGCAACTGCTGCCATGCCTTGCCACTGGGGCCAAGTACTTGGGGCTTGGGTTTTTCGCCCGACGGGGCCGGCGACGATGGTGCATCGGTGACACCACCGGCAAGACAGTCAGCGACGGTAACGAGACGACATTGCCATGAACGAACATCCGCGTCGGCATAGTCGAGCGTCATGATGCGGTTCCAGTCGGCGCCGCCCA
>NZ_ASSI01000391.1:0-627 GCF_000466765.1 Burkholderia sp. AU4i
CATCGCCGACCTTGAACGCCATCGTCATCGGCGGCATCCCGACGTTGTCGAGCGCGCCATGCTTCAACATGACCAGCCCGCGCCCGGCATCGACCTCCTTGACCTCGGCATCGGTCAGGGCCGCATCCGGCGCCGACATCTTCGAGCTCCCCATGCTCATCGCAGGCATGTCGCTGCCCGCGAACGCCGGCATCGCGACGACTGCCGCCGCGCACCACGCGGCGAAATCGTGAAAGCAGGTATTCATCGATCGTCCCCCGCAGCCCCGAAGACATTCCCGTTATTCATCGAAGCCGCGACGCGGATGCCCGGCTCAAACGAACAACGTCGCACCGGCCCATGCGATCAGCACGACGCCCAGCACGCGCCCGGCGCGCTCGCCGCCGGGCAGGATTTTTTCCGCGAACACGAACACCGACAACGCGGCGATCCACACGACGTTCATCACGCCGCCGACGAACAGCAGCGCCATCAGCAACCCGCAGCACCCGACGCAATACATCCCGTGTCGCGCACCGAGCAGGAAACTGCCGGCGATGCCCGGACGCCAGTGCGCAACCAGAAAGGCGGCCGGCGCGCGGCATTGCCGAAGGCATGCACGTTTCAGCGGCGAGAATTGATAGAGCC
>NZ_ASSI01000392.1:0-938 GCF_000466765.1 Burkholderia sp. AU4i
GCCCGCCGGCGCGGAAGCCGCGCCCGGCATGCTTGCCGCGCCGCCCGTGGTGCCGCTGTCGGCCGCACCGCTGCCCGGCGTGCCCGACGGCGCGGTGGACGGCGCCGGCGACATGCCGCCGGTGGCGCTGGTGTCCGAACTCGCACCGGTACCGGTGTCGCTCTTTTTCTGGCAACCCGCACCCGCCGCCAGGCCGGCGATCAGGATGCCGGCGAAGACGGCTCGCGATACGTGACGAAGGGAATATCGCTGCATGACACCTCCGCTGATGTCGGTGGATGGAACCCTTCGGCGCGCAATCCCCGTGCCTCGCCATCGATCCCTCGCATTCATTTTTCAAATGGCGCCCAGCCGAATATTTAATTTCCCATCACCGTGCCGGCCACCCATACTCGCGAACAAATCCGAGACATAACGTCCACGGCGGCCGGGCCGTCGCAGCGTCTACGCGCTGCCGGTTTCGCGCCCCGCACATGGAAGGAGACAACGGCGTGCAACTGGAAGCCACCCACCGCCCGGGCATCGTGCCCGGCGCGGTCGACGCATCGCATCGAACCGATTCGGCCGCGCGCGACCCCGCGCTGAGCCCGCGGCTGCACAACCCCGACCTCGCGCCCACCAAGGCCGAGGGGCGGACGTGGGGCCGCTACAGCATCTTTGCGCTGTGGACCAACGACGTGCACAACATCGCGAACTATTCGTTCGCGATCGGGCTGTTCGCGCTCGGCCTGTCGGGCTGGCAGATGCTCGCGTCGCTCGCGATCGGCGCGGTGCTCGTCTACTGCTTCATGAACCTCACCGGCTACATGGGCCAGAAGACCGGCGTGCCGTTCCCGGTGATCAGCCGGATGAGCTTCGGCATCTAC
Source organism: Burkholderia sp. AU4i (assembly GCF_000466765.1). NCBI lineage: Bacteria > Pseudomonadati > Pseudomonadota > Betaproteobacteria > Burkholderiales > Burkholderiaceae > Burkholderia > Burkholderia sp. AU4i. The sequence goes on from NZ_ASSI01000392.1 coordinate 867, forward strand.
GGCGCGCTGCTGCCCGCGATGATCCGCGCGGTGATCGCGATCGCATGGTTCGGCATCCAGACCTATCTCGCG
>NZ_ASSI01000393.1:0-1142 GCF_000466765.1 Burkholderia sp. AU4i
GAGCGGACCAAGCCGCACGTGAACGTTGGTACGATTGGTCACGTTGACCACGGCAAGACGACGCTGACGGCAGCGATCACGACGGTTCTGACGAAGAAGTTCGGCGGCGAAGCGAAGGCGTACGACCAGATCGACGCGGCACCGGAAGAAAAGGCGCGCGGCATCACGATCAACACGGCACACGTCGAGTACGAAACGGCTAACCGCCACTACGCACACGTCGACTGCCCGGGCCACGCTGACTATGTGAAGAACATGATCACGGGCGCAGCGCAGATGGACGGCGCGATCCTGGTTTGCTCGGCAGCAGACGGCCCGATGCCGCAAACGCGTGAGCACATCCTGCTGGCGCGTCAGGTTGGCGTTCCGTACATCATCGTGTTCCTGAACAAGTGCGACATGGTGGACGACGCTGAACTGCTCGAGCTGGTCGAGATGGAAGTTCGCGAACTCCTGTCGAAGTACGACTTCCCGGGCGACGACACGCCGATCGTGAAGGGTTCGGCCAAGCTGGCGCTGGAAGGCGACACGGGCGAGCTGGGCGAAGTGGCGATCATGAGCCTGGCAGACGCGCTGGACACGTACATCCCGACGCCGGAGCGTGCAGTTGACGGCGCGTTCCTGATGCCGGTGGAAGACGTGTTCTCGATCTCGGGCCGTGGTACGGTGGTGACGGGTCGTGTCGAGCGCGGCATCGTGAAGGTCGGCGAAGAAATCGAAATCGTCGGTATCAAGCCGACGGTGAAGACGACCTGCACGGGCGTTGAAATGTTCCGCAAGCTGCTGGACCAAGGTCAGGCAGGCGACAACGTCGGTATCCTGCTGCGCGGCACGAAGCGTGAAGACGTGGAGCGTGGCCAGGTTCTGGCGAAGCCGGGTTCGATCACGCCGCACACGCACTTCACGGCTGAAGTGTACGTGCTGAGCAAGGACGAAGGCGGCCGTCACACGCCGTTCTTCAACAACTACCGTCCGCAGTTCTACTTCCGTACGACGGACGTGACGGGCTCGATCGAGCTGCCGAAGGACAAGGAAATGGTGATGCCGGGCGACAACGTGTCGATCACGGTGAAGCTGATTGCTCCGATCGCGATGGAAGAAGGTCTGCGCTTCGCAATCCGTGAAGGCGGCCGTACGGTCGG
>NZ_ASSI01000394.1:0-733 GCF_000466765.1 Burkholderia sp. AU4i
ACGACCTGCTGCTGACGGCCACCGACGACGGCACGCCGCGCATCGTCGGCAAGCTCGCCGGGATCCTGATCGAAACCGCCTGGGCCAGCGCCGACGCGACCGCCGTCGTGATCGGCTTCGGCATCAACGTCCGCGGCGCGGAAGCCGTCGCCGCGCAGGTCGACGCGCTGCGCGCGCGCGAAGCGACGCTCGCGAGCGGGCTGCCGCCCGCTGCGCTGTCGATCGCGTGCGCATCGGCCAACCTCACCGATACGCTCGCCGCGTCACTGAACGCGCTCACGCCCGCGCTCGCGCAGTTCGGCGCCGAAGGGCTCACGCCGTTCGTGCCGCGCTGGCATGCGTTGCACGCGTATGCGGGGCGCGAAGTCGTCCTGCTCGAACAGGGCGTCGAACGCGCGCGCGGCATCGCGACGGGCATCGACGCGACCGGCCAGCTGCTGCTCGACACGCCGGACGGCATCCAGGCGATCGCGGCCGGCGACGTGTCGCTGCGCGAAGCGCAATGAACGAGCCGCACCTGCTGATCGACGCCGGCAACAGCCGGATCAAGTGGGCGCTCGCCGATGCGCAGCGCACGCTCGTCGAGACGGGCGCATTCGGCCACACGCGCGACGGCGGCGCCGATCCCGACTGGTCGAACCTGCCGCATCCGCGCGGCGCGTGGATCTCGAACGTCGCGGGCGCCGACGTGGCCGCCCGGCTCGACGCGCTGCTCGACGCGCGCTGGCCGGGC
>NZ_ASSI01000395.1:0-1152 GCF_000466765.1 Burkholderia sp. AU4i
CGCCGTACACGTGGGAACTCGTGCGCGCGTTCCGCGGCGGCAACGCACTCTTCACGCAGCCGCCGATGCCGATCAAGTGCGCAGGCGCACCGCAGAAAGCGATGTACCTGTCGTGCGACCACTGGCGGCGCGCGGGCCGCCTCGAGGCCGCGAACGTCGAGTTCCTGAATGCGGGCGGCGCGCTGTTCGGCGTCGCCGACTACGTACCCGCGCTGATGGAGTACGTGAAAAGCTACGACATCGCGTTGTCGTTCGGCCACAACCTCGTCGCGATCGACGGCCCGGCACGCCAGGCGACGTTCGCGCGCGCGCTGCCCGACGGCGGCAAGGAAACCGTGGTGCGCTCGTTCGACATGATCCACGTCGTGCCGCCGCAGAAGGCGCCCGATTTCGTGCGGTCGAGCCCGCTCGCCGATGCGGCCGGCTGGATCGACGTCGATCCGGCGACATTGCGCCATCGGCAGTACCCGGACATCTATGCGCTCGGCGACGCCACCAACACGACCAATGCGAAAACGGCCGCTGCCGCCCGCAAGCAGGCGCCCGTGGTCGCGCACAACCTGCTCGTGTCGCTCGGCCGCGCGCACGGCGACGCCGCATACGACGGCTACGGCTCGTGCCCGCTCACCGTCGAGCGCGGCAAGATCGTGCTCGCCGAATTCCTGTACGGCGGCAAGGTCGCACCGACCTTCCCCGCGTGGCTGATCGACGGCAAGCGCCCGTCGCGGCTCGCGTGGCTGCTCAAGGAACGCGTGCTGCCGCCGCTCTACTGGAAGGCGATGCTCAAGGGCCGCGAATGGCTCGCGAAACCCGCGATCGCGCGTTGACCGGAGCCCGATGACGTCATGCTGATTTCCCTCGTACTCGGCGGCTTCGTCGGCGCCGTGCTCGGTTTGACCGGCGCCGGCGGCGGCATTCTCGCGGTGCCCGCGCTCGTCGTCGGCATGAGCTGGCCGATGCAGCAGGCCACGCCCGTCGCGCTCGTCGCGGTGGCCGGCAGCGCGGCGCTCGGCGCGCTCGAAGGCTTCCGCCGCGGGCTCGTGCGCTATCGCGCGGCATTGCTGATGGCCGTGGCCGGCGTGCCGCTGACCACGCTCGGCGTACGGCTCGCGCACGTGTTGCCGCAGCGCCTGCTGCTCGCGCTGTTCGCAC
>NZ_ASSI01000396.1:0-678 GCF_000466765.1 Burkholderia sp. AU4i
CGTGAGCAGACACGGCGCGAGCACCTAGTCGAACTGCAAGCGGTGTTTGGGTTCAAGCCCTTCACCATGAGCCACTATCGGCAAGCCGTGCATACATTGACAGAGCTGGCCTTGCAGACCGACAAAGGCATTGTGCTGGCCAGCACCCTTGTCGAAAACCTGCGGCGGCAGACCATCATCCTGCCCGCCATGAATGCCATCGAGCGCGCGAGCGCCGAGGCCATCACCCGTGCCAACCGGCGTATTTACGAGGCGTTGACCGATTCTTTGTTATCGCCCCACCGTCAGCGCCTGGACGAACTTCTCAAGCGCAAGGACGGCAGCAAAGTGACGTGGCTGGCATGGCTGCGCCAGTCGCCCGTCAAACCGAATTCTCGGCACATGCTCGAACACATCGAGCGCCTCAAAGCCTGGCAGGCGCTTGACCTGCCCGCAGGCATCGAGCGACAAGTTCACCAGAACCGCCTGCTCAAGATCGCCCGTGAGGGTGGCCAGATGACGCCCGCTGACCTGGCCAAGTTTGAGGTGCAACGACGCTATGCCACTCTGGTAGCGTTGGCCATTGAAGGCATGGCTACCGTCACCGACGAAATCATCGACCTGCACGACCGCATCATTGGCAAGCTGTTCAACGCCGCTAAGAACAAGCATCAACAGCAGTTTCAGGCTTCCGGTAAG
>NZ_ASSI01000397.1:0-540 GCF_000466765.1 Burkholderia sp. AU4i
CATCGATCCTCGTCCCGTCGCATGCGCGCTACGTCGTCGACCTGAACCGTCCGCCCGACAACGAGAACCTGTACCCGGGGCAGGACACGACGGGGCTCGTGCCGGTCGATACGTTCGACAAGGCGCCGCTGTATCCGGCGAACGCGCTGCCCGGCAACGACGAGATCATGCGTCGCCGCGATCGCTACTGGCTGCCGTACCACGACGCGCTGCAACGCGAAGTCGCACGCCTGAAGCGCGAGCACGGCCGCGTGCTCGTGTGGGAAGCGCATTCGATCCGCTCGCACGTGCCGCGCTTCTTCGACGGCCGCCTGCCGGACTTCAACTTCGGCACGTCGAGCGGTGCAAGTGCCGCGCCGGGCCTGGCGGAGGCGCTCGCCGCGCGCGTGCTCGAACATGGCGGCTATACGGCCGTCGCGAACGGGCGCTTCAAGGGCGGCTACATCACGCGCCACTACGGTGTGCCCGAAACCGGCGTCGAGGCCGTGCAGCTCGAGCTCTCGCAGATCACCTACATGGAAGAGACGCGCCCTTACGCGT
>NZ_ASSI01000398.1:0-666 GCF_000466765.1 Burkholderia sp. AU4i
CAAGGTGTTCGGCGCGGCCGCGTCGACGCAGTTCCTGTCGAACGGCGCGCTGTTCGCGGGCCAGATGCTGATTCCGGTGTTCCTGATCCAGGCGTGCGGGCGCACGCCCGGCGAAATGGGCTGGCTGCTCGCGCCGATGGGCCTCGGCATGCTCGTCACGTATCCGTCGATGGGCGCGCTGACGAGCCGGTTCGGCGTGCGCCGGCTGGCCTCGGCCGGCGCGTTGCTCGCACTCGCCGCGACGCTGCCGTTCGTGTTCCTCGCGCTGACCGGCTACGATCCTTACCTGCTCGTGCCGGCGCTGTTCCTGCGCGGCATGGGCCAGAGCGCGATCGGCGCGCCGTCGATCGCCGCCGCGTATGCGTCGGTCGAGCGCCGCAACCTGCCGATGGCGACGACCTCGCTCAATATCGTGCAGCGTCTCGGCGGCCCGACGTTCACCACCGTGTGCACGCTGTTCCTCGCATGGCGGCTGCAGGTCGAATCGGCAGCGGGCGGCGGCACGCCGGCGAACGCGTATGCGTGGGCGTTCGGCCTGCTTTGCGTGCTGCACGCGGCAAGCGTCGTCACGACGCTGCGCCTGCCGCTGTGGTCGACCGGTGCGGGCGGGCAGCCGGCCGGCACCGCGCGCGCCGGTTCGCGCTGACCTTCGGGCGGCCGCACGAC
>NZ_ASSI01000399.1:0-507 GCF_000466765.1 Burkholderia sp. AU4i
TCGGCGGCCGCGAGGCGTTCCTTCTGCTCCTCGGGGAGTTGCTGGTACGCCTTCCAGGCCCGCTCGCGCGCCTGCGCGGACAGCTCCTTCGCACTCTGGTAGTTCTCGCGCGCGACGCGGCGCTGCTCGGGCGTCATCCGCGCCCATTCGGTCATCCGGTCCTGCAGGCGCTTTTGATCATCGGGCGTCAACTTCGCGAAACGCGATGCGATCTTCAGCCATTTGCGCTTGCGCGCGTCGCTGAAGCCGTCCCACTGGTCGGCGAACGGCGCGAGTGCCGCGTGTTGCGCCGGCGTGAGGCGCGCCCAGGACAGCGGGCCGGACGCGGCCGGCAGCGGCAGGGGCAGCGGGGGGAGTTCGGTGGTCAGCCCGGTTGCGGCCGACGCGGGCGCGGCAGGGCTGTTGGCCGCGGCGGTGGGCGTCGCGGGGGCCGGGTGGAATCGTGGGTACGTGGCGACGTAGGAAACGGCGATCGCGATTACGCATCCGAAAAATACGGCCAGGCCG
>NZ_ASSI01000400.1:0-568 GCF_000466765.1 Burkholderia sp. AU4i
GATGACAATCTCGGTTCGCCGGTTTTTTTCGTGGGACGATGCGCTCACGATTTTCTTGAAAGGGGATGACGATGGGTATCCTGAACACCGTGGGTGAAATCGCTGGCGCAATCGCAGCCGTCGAAGGCGCGGAAAAGCTGGATCCGGATGCGGGCCTGCTGACCAAGGCGGCAGCCGCCGTCGCCGGCTTCAAGGGCGCGGAAGCGATCGAAGGCATGCTCGAGAAGAAGGAAGAGCAGCCGCAGCAGGCAGACGACACGCAGGCGACGGACGGCAGCGACACGTCGCAGGCATGAGCATGGCGGCTGGTCCGGCCGTGGGCGCGCCCTTCGCGCGCCCGGCCGGGCCGGTGCCGCGCAGCCGGCAGGTCGGGCATGCGGTCGATCGGTGACGCATGGCACACCCGGCAGCCGGTTTGACCGGCGAGAGGCAACGTCTCTCGCCGTTTTTTATTGGGCGTGCGCGTGGCGGCACCGTGTGCCGCAAGAATTCCGGAATCTTGCTATCGTGCCTGCATCCGAACTGCGATGAGGCAATGCGATGGATTTCGACTACGACCTGTTCGTCA
>NZ_ASSI01000401.1:0-659 GCF_000466765.1 Burkholderia sp. AU4i
CCATGCGGTTGACGGTAGCGAGCTGCTGTTCCAGCAATTCCAGCCGGTCGTGCAAATACTGATCGCAGTCAGTGGCCACTGCCAGCGGCAATTCGCTGGCCAGCTTCAGAGTAGCGAACTTCTCGGCCGGCACCAGGTACTCATCAAAGTCCTTGAACTGGCGCGAACCCTGCACCCAGACATCGCCTGAGCGCAGCGCGTTCTTAAGCTCCGACAGGGCGCACAGCTCGTAGTAGCGCCGGTCAATACCATCATCCGTGAGCACCAGTTTCGCCCAGCGTGGCTTGATGAATGCGGTCGGCGCGTCGGCGGGCACCTTGCGAGCATTGTCGTTATTCATGTCGCGTAGCACGTCGATGGCATCGAGCACGCCTTTGGCGGCTGGTGCCGCCCGTAGCTTGAGTACGTCCAGGAACTGCGGTGCGTAGCGGCGCAACGTGGTGTAGTTTTCACCGATGCGATGCAGAAAGTCGAAGCTCTCCGGTTGCGCGAGCTTTTGCGCCTCCGTGACGCTGGCGGCAAAGGTGTCCCAAGGCATTACGGCCTCGATGGCGGCGAACGGATCGCCGCCGCTCTGTTTGGCTTCCAGCAAAGCTTGGCCGATGCGGCCATACATCCGCACCTTGTCATTGATCGCCTTACCGGAAGCCTGAAACTGC
>NZ_ASSI01000402.1:0-544 GCF_000466765.1 Burkholderia sp. AU4i
GGCCGCGCGACATCCGGGCCGACGAGGGCGCCGCGAAGCGCCGGCCGATCGGCTTCTGAACCGGCGGCGCGGGCACGGCGGCGGCATGCGCGCGCCGTGCCGTACGGCGTGCACCGTGTCGCCGCGACGCGGTGCGCGACCTTCGGCAAGCGGGAGAACCGGGACGTACAATTCTCTTCTCTCCCCTCGACGCGCTAGCGGCGCGAAACGTCATGGAGCAGATGGATTGTGTCGTGATCGGCGCGGGCGTCGTCGGTCTTGCGATTGCGCGCGAACTGGCCGCGCGCGGGCGTGAAACGCTCGTGCTCGAGGCCGCCGATGCGATCGGCACGGGTACGAGCTCGCGCAACAGCGAAGTGATCCATGCGGGGCTCTACTATCCGCGCGGGTCGCTGAAGGCGACGTCGTGCGTGCACGGGCGCGACCTGCTGTACGAATTCTGCGAGACGCATCACGTGCCGCACCGGCGCACCGGCAAGCTGCTCGTCGCCACCAGCGTCGCGCAGGTGAAGCAGTTGAAGGCGATCGCCGCGCGCGCGGCCGA
>NZ_ASSI01000403.1:0-897 GCF_000466765.1 Burkholderia sp. AU4i
TCGACGGCTTCATCCGGACTTGGTAGATCACGCTGCCATCCTGGGCAAGGAGGATTGAGCCTAGGTTTCGCCATCAGGAATCCTCGGTGATTTCGATGGCTGCGAATCCAGAGCTATCGCTCTTATCAGGCCAGAAGGTTACGACTAATGTTGCCGACTTGATCTTGTTCACCGGATCTAACCAATACCGGCCGCTCAGCACCGGCCGCTTCGAAGTGGGCTTCGTCTCGCTTTCGAGGGAGTAATCCGGGCGATTCGGCACTGAGACTGGCTTGAGCGTTGCCGTGTCGTTGAATTGACCCGATGCCATGACATGGGAGGATAGAATGGGCAGGCGCTTACCAGTGCGCGTCAAACCAAAGCGTTCGGTAGCGAGTGTAAAGCGATAGCGTGATCGTTGAGCATCAAATCCCGGTAAGACCGCGCCATAGGCCAACACCGTTCCTCTCTCCACTGCACCACCATTTTTCAGCACCTCGACGTCTTCAGCGATAAGTTCGTCGGCTGATCTAGCGCGAGATCCACTCTCGAAACGGAGTGTCACGTCCATACCGAGTACCGCGGCATTGAGTGCCGCGATAGCACGATCCATGTCTTTCTCTGGATCGCCCCAACGCTGCTTGTCTTGTGCTTGGCCGAAGTAGCAGCGCCGCGCCCATTGTTCCAAAGCATCGGATTCGAGACTCTTGGCAACTTGAACTGCCGCAAAGGCGAGAAGTCCGAACGCGATACCAGCGCCCAAGGGACCGAATAGAACGAGCGAACCCGCTGCTCCCCAAAAAGTGAAGCCTGCGCCGACGATAGACAGCGTGGCGGCTATTCCATAGGTGATCGCAGCGCCCGTGTCTCCCACAGATCGGAAGAGCACACGTCTGAACTCCAGTCACGTGAAACGAT
>NZ_ASSI01000404.1:0-2622 GCF_000466765.1 Burkholderia sp. AU4i
CGGTGACGAGCGCCTGGTACAGGTCGTCGTCGGGCTGCACGGCATGGACCGTCGCCAGCAGCCGCGGCCCCGCTTTCGGCTGCAGCTCGACCACGTCGCCGCGCTCGATCGTGTCGCGGCGGGAATCGCGCTGCGTGTCCCAGCCCCACGTCGTGGTCGCGGCCGGCTCGAGGTGCACCGCCCCACGAAACCCCCACACGCGGCGCAGCAGCTGCCAGGCCGCCACCGGCATCTTCGCCTCGCCGGCTTCCCAGCGCTGCACCTGGCGATCGTTGACGCCGAGGCGCTCGGCGAGCTCGGCCTGCGTGCGGCCGTTGATCACGCGCAACTCGCGGATCGCGGTCGGCGTCGGCCCGGCGCCGCGGCGATGGACGGTGTCCAGGGTCACGCCCCCGTCCCACTCGAGCGTTACCGGCCCGTGGCATTTGGCGCAGGTGGCCGCCGCGCCGTCGTGGCCGTCGTCCGGATGGCGCACCTCGCCGTTATGGCCGCAGGCCGGGCAGCGATACACGTACAGCACGGACATGGAGGCTCCTGAATACAAACCCGTCTAAAAGACGTATGGGAACAGCGTAGCACGTCTTTTAGTCGTGTCAAGTGTCGTGTAAAGGGCCCCTTCGGGGTTTTGACGCATTAAACGCAATGCCGATAAGGGGAGTTATCGGCATTGACGGCGCACACAAAAAAACCCGGCCGCAGCCGGGTTCGTCTCTTAGTGTTCGTGTCGTCTGCCTGCAAAGGCCAACGCCACGCCATGCCGCGTCTCCCAATCGGCGCCAGCGCGTTCTCGCGCCCGCACCGCTTCGGGGGCCATATCTGGGCGACGCAGACGCGCTTCCGCCCGCGCGCGCGCGGCCGTCAGCGCCGTGCGCTGCACGTCCGACAACGCCTCCCATCGGTTGGCGAGTTCGGTTCGGCTGACGGCGACCTCCGCCAGAGCCAGACCCTGACGCAAGGCGTGCACCGCCTGAGCATAGGTGAGGCGCTCGCCCGTCACCACCTCGACCGCTTCCGATCGAGCCTTCAGTCTCGATTTGAGGGCCAGCTTCAGACGCTTCGCCCGCAGCTTCAACGCTGTAGGCTTTCGCACGGTCCTTTTGGCCCTGAGTTTGCTCGTGGTCATAAATTTGTCCTCTAGATCAACATGTTAGACGACTCAGGCGGGTTTTGACAACAAGCGTCGACGATCCCGCCAGATCTCCGTCACATAGCCGTAGCTCATGTAGTAGGACACAAGCTGAGGGAAAGGTTCGTCGATCGCGATCGTGGTTGAGCCGAAGACTGCCGCGACGGCTTGCAGGACCATATCCATCATCGCCATCGTGCGCCCAGGCAGCAGGCTGTGACCATCCTTCTGCAGGAACAGTAGCGACGTCGTTACGCGATGTCGCGAAACGCGGATGACCGCGAGCGCGGCGACATCCGGAGAGGCGCCAGTCCGTAGCCCGATGTAGCAGCTGCGATGCGTTGCCGACACACGTTTTCGTGCGTAGGCCCAATTCAATTTCTCGGGCCAGCTCGCGACAATGTTCGCGACCTCGCGATGGTCAACGATCTCCAGTTGAATATCAGGGTCCTGGTAGTCCTGCTGGAGCCGCCCTTCCGCCACGTCGAGGGCGATGCGCATCTCCAGCTGAAAGTGTTCTCGAGTGGTGGGTGTTCGGGTCATCTTGAATGTCTTTTTGGGAGCATGGCGTTGCGCCCTCCCCGGTCAATTGTGGACCGTGTTTTCAGTCTCGAGGAGCATCTGGAGATGAAGTCCACGCCTGGAGGCGAAGCTCCCATGCCAATCTTACGTTGCGCCTGTTGTTGCACCCGCGCCCCGTCCAACACCATCAGAAGTCGCGATCAAAATAGTCGATCGGCATTGTACCCGCCCCGTCGGCCACGGCTGGCCTGATCTTTCGGGCTTCGTCCGCGCAGGGCATCTCCAGCCACTCAATAACCCCACTCATTTGAGTGTATGAGCAAACACTCAGGCATAAGACCCTTAGCGTTTGCTTGCCCGTGGCGCCCTCCCCCACCCATTCACTCAACTCATTTCCCTATTTCATCACCTCAATTGCACATTTACTCAATCACACATTCCTTTATTTTCAATATGTTATCAAAAAATAGGTCAACACAAACACTCATTCACGCAGCCCATTTGAGTAAATGAACATTGACACATCCGACCCCGTCGTCTACCATTCCGCCACTTATATGAGGAACTGAATTCCTCATTTGAGTACCTCTTTTCAGTTACTCAAACACTCAGATCCTCATCGCCCAGAGGTTCGGCGCGCCGGTCGCTTGAGTGCTTGAGGAACGCAAACACTCAACTCATTTACTCAAATGGAGAGCGCAACATGGCAGGTATGATCATGTGTGTCGGAGCCGAGAAGGGTGGGGTAGGGAAATCGACGATCGCCACGAACGTTGCGGTTCAACTTGCAACCGAAGGCGTTGATGTCGTCATTTTGGATACAGACGCGCAAGCAACCTGTGCTCGATTCATTGAACGTCGGGATTCGGCGGGCATCGAACCACGCATTCCCTGCGTTCAACGGACAGGTGATGTTTCAGCGACTCTGCGCGACATTGCGAACCGCTACCAAGTCGTAATCGTCGATGCCGGCG
>NZ_ASSI01000405.1:0-1442 GCF_000466765.1 Burkholderia sp. AU4i
CAGTCTTTATGAAACCGTCTCTAACAGGCGGACGACGATCTTCATCGAGTTCTCCTTGCCTCTAGCGTAAGAGAACTCACTTGCCGTTTGGCTATACGATCTGTCTCACGTCCCACCTCCATCTTTGTTTCCCTTATCGGAGCCCCCCGCCGGAGCGAGCCTTCTCGTGGGGCCGACGGATCTGTATCGCACCCCGTCAAAGCGGTAACTTTGGGCCGCTATAAACCCCGCGTTACCCCATCGGATTTCTACGTCTCGCATTCCATGCGAGAAACTAGAGTTGCCCTCGACAGAGTAGCCCCCTGCGGCCAAAACCACTTTGCCAGCATGACCGTTTCTCACATGCACGATCCACATAGGTCCGAGAGCAGTTCCCCATCCGCATGCATCCTTCGTGGTGAATAGAAATGCTTTTCCCTTGTCATCCAAATTGATGGGCTCACCTATTAAGCGGCAACCTAAAGATTTGTATACAGAAAATGATCTATGAGCAGCAACTTCCTTCGTCAGATCATGATTTTGATTTGTCAGCCCGTCATCCTCCACAGTGTGATAAACCTCCCTCGCAGTCACTGCGGAAGCATAAAATATAATGGCGACAAGCACACCCCATCTCACAAGGACAGTCACAACTTACTCCACGATGTCTTTACATATATTATCCAAGAACAAGTCAAAATACGGCATCACATCTCTTTCTGAGATTTGACGTCCGCCCGAGCTTAACCCAGGTCCGTCGTGGTGAACAGCATACGTCATCAAATACAGCTCTCGCCCCGAATAGCGAGATTTAACTATTTTCATATTATCCAACGTGTGCCTGACGAGTGCATCTGCGTTCGCCCTTGCATCGAATCTTTGCTCGTTGGTAAAAAGGCCATACGATCGGCCGGTGCGATCAACAAATTGCCCCAGTCCTGCCGCCGACGTTGTGCCGGCTGCGGAATCAGGATTAAATCCAGATTCTACGCGCGCGATTGCAAGAACGAGAGCGACCTCCTCCCTCGTCAATCCAAATTGACCCGCAACATCAACAATCTCGTCAATCACTCTTCTTTGCACGTACTTTGATGCGTCACCATGAACCCGACTAAATCCTGCCAATCGCCCGTGAGTTGTATCGATTGGCACACGATAGAGGCTATGGCCTACAATTTCAGAGTCCCGGTACCGAGGGCCGACGGGCGCGTACATGACCTGATAATTGATGCACCGAAATTTTCTAGACCGATTTTCGACAAATGCCACTGGATGAATGTGGAAGACAGACGAATCATCTGGAAAATCTTTTACTTTTCCGGCTACGTCGTCCCACCACACCAATTTGGCGATACGTGCTTTCTCTGCTCCCCAAGCCGTTTTCATTGACGCGGGAATTAGCGCATCATAGGCATCCCACGCCTTCTTGTCGGCCTTCCATTCACTCGGATAGCGCAGAATGA
>NZ_ASSI01000406.1:0-573 GCF_000466765.1 Burkholderia sp. AU4i
GGCGGGCTTTTTATCTGGCGCCGCCGTCGCGCGCGCCGTTGCTCATTCCGTCCGACCTCCATCATGTCCGCCACCTTCGAACGCAAGCTGATCACCCGTGATGCCCTCGTCGCGCTGCGCGCGTCGCTGCCGTCGCCCGTCGTGTTCACCAACGGCGTATTCGACATCCTGCACCGCGGCCACGTCACGTATCTCGCCGACGCGAAAGCGCTCGGCGCGTGCCTGATCGTCGGCGTGAACAGCGATGCGTCGGTGCGCATGCTCGGCAAGGGCGACGACCGGCCGATCAATCGCGAGGAGGACCGCGCGGCACTGCTCGCGGCGCTGGAAAGCGTCGACTGGGTCGTGACGTTCGGGGAAAAGACGCCGGTGTCGCTGATCGAGGCCGTCCGTCCGGACATCCTCGTGAAGGGCGGCGACTACGACATGGACGTGCTGCCGGAATCGGCGCTCGTGCGCGGCTGGGGCGGCCGTGCGCTGGCGATTCCGTTCGAGCACGACCGCTCGACCACCGCATTGCTGAAGAAGGTGCGCGCGCAGCAGTCCTGAGCGCGGCCGGGCGCCGTCAGGGCG
>NZ_ASSI01000407.1:0-1032 GCF_000466765.1 Burkholderia sp. AU4i
GCTCGACGCGCGCTGGCCGGGCCTGCCGCGCACGACGATACGCTCGCGTCACACGCAATGCGGCGTGACGAACGGCTATACGACACCCGAACAGCTCGGCAGCGACCGCTGGGCCGGCCTGATCGGCGCGCACGCGGCGTTTCCGGGCGAGCACCTGCTGATCGCGACGTTCGGCACCGCGACGACACTCGAGGCGCTGCGCGCGGACGGCCGCTTCACCGGCGGGCTGATCGCGCCGGGCTGGGCGCTGATGATGCGCGCGCTCGGCACGCACACCGCGCAGCTGCCGACGCTGACCACCGATATCGCGAGCGGATTGCTCGCGGGTGCGCAGGCCGATCCGTTCCAGGTCGATACGCCGCGCTCGCTGTCGGCCGGCTGCCTGTACGCGCAGGCCGGGCTGATCGAACGCGCGTGGCGCGACCTTGCCGACGCGTGGCACGCACCCGTGCGGCTCGTGCTGGCCGGCGGCGCGGCGGACGACGTCGCACGCGCGCTGACGGTGCCGCATACGCGGCACGATGCACTGATCCTGTCCGGGCTCGCGCTGATTGCGGCCGAAGCCGCGCAGGATTGACGGTACCGGCGCCGGCATCGCGCCGGTGCATGGCGGACGCGGGTCCAGACGGACATGCGGCACGCTGACGAAGCGGTACGCGCGGGGCAGCTGCAACCGCCCGTGCATTCGACCGGCGGAAGCCATGAAAAAGCCGGCCATGCGGCCGGCTCGACTGAATGACGTGAACGACGTCGATAACGACAGGGAGGTTCGACGATGCTGCGCTGGCTGATCGCTGTTCTCTTTCTCGCCAACATGCTCGCGTTCGTGTTGGCGCGCGGCGTGTTCGGGCCGCTGCCGTCGGCCGGCCCGCGCGAACCTGGCGTGCTGTCGCGGCAGGTCCGGCCCGATGCGCTGCGCGTGACGCCGCTCGCGCAGGCGACCGACCAACCCGTCGTCGGTGGCCCGATCGCGCCGCCGGCCGTCACGACCGCCCCGCTCGCGGCGTCCGCGCCCTGACGGCGCCCGGCCGC
>NZ_ASSI01000408.1:0-3233 GCF_000466765.1 Burkholderia sp. AU4i
GCCGAGCCTGCCGAGCCTGCCGGGCCAGCTGAGCCACTGAGCCGCCGAGCCGCCGAGCCGCCGAGGCACCGAGGCAGCAGGCCACCGGGCCGCCGGGCCACCGAGTCAGCCGAGCCACCGAGTCAGCCGAGCCACCGGGCCGCCGGGCCGCCGGGCCTACCGGCCGTAGCGCGCGAGCGTCAGGCCCGACAAGTCGATCTCCGGTTCCCGCCCCGTGACGAGATCCGCCACCACCTTCCCCGACCCCATCGACATCGCCCAGCCCGTCGAGCCGTGGCCGACGTTGAGCCAGAGCCCGTCGATCCCGCTCGCGCCGAGCAGCGGCGGCCCGTCGGGCGTCATCGGCCGGCGGCCGACCCAGAAGCGCGCCGATGCGCGATCGGCCGCGTGCGGAAACCAGTCGTCGAGCACCTTCATCAGCGTATCGAGCGCCTGCCGGCGCAGCGCTGCGTGCCGGTTGCCGAGTTCCGCCGTACCCGCGACGCGCAACGTCGGGCCGAAGCGCGTGATCGCCGTCTTCAGCGATTCGTCCATCAGCGCGGCGTGCGGCGCTTTTTCGTCGTCGACGACGGAGAGCGTCGCCGAGTAACCCTTCACCGGATAGAGCGGCACGTCGATGCCGTGCGGCCGCAGCAGCGCGGCGCTGTCGACGCCGAGCGCGACGACGATCGCGTCGGCGGCGAGCCGCGCGTCGCGTTGCTTGCTGCCGGCGTTCGATGCGTGCGGATGCGCTCGTGCACGATCCGGCGTATCGCCATCCTCGTTGCCGTTACCGACGGTCCGCACGCCGCGCACCCGGCCCGCTTCAACGTCGAGCGCCTGCACGTCCGTGTGAAAGCGGAACGTCACGCCGTTTGCTTCGCACAGCGCCCGCAGTTCACGCGTAAAGCGCGCGCAGTCGCCCGCTTCGTCGTCGGGCAGGTAGATGCCGCCGACGGGCGCCTGCCGCGCCCAGCGCAGGCCCGGCTCGATCGCCGTGCAGCCGGCCGCATCGAGCTCGCGAAACGCGATGCCGGCGTCGCGCAGCACCTTCAGCGCGGGCTGGACCATCTGCACGTCGAACGCACCGCGCAGCAGCTGGAGGTAGCCCCGGCTCGCGCCGTAGTCGAACGGATGCCGGTCACGAAATGCGTGCAGGCATGCGCGGCTGTAATAGGCGATGCGCTGCATCCGCTGCTTGTTCACACGGAACCGCTCGAATTCGCATTCGCGCAGCCAGCGCGCGATCCAGCGCCACTGCGCGGCTTCGAGCGTCGGCCGGAAGATCAGCGGCGACGCGGGCTCGAACAGGTACTTGAGGATCTTGCCGGGCATCCCGGGGGCGGCCCACGGCGTCACGTAGCCGGGCGCGATCACGCCGGCGTTGCCGAGGCTCGTCGCTTGAGCGACGTCGGCCTCGCGTTCGATCAGGGTGACCTCGCAACCTGCTTCGCGCAGGTGCCAGGCGGTGGTGACGCCGATCACGCCGGCGCCGAGAACGATCACGTGCATGCGGTTTCCGGAACGTGGCGGTTGCTCAGGACGCGACGGCCGGATCGTCGACGAGCGACTTGCCGCGCGTTTCCGGCAGGACGAGCGCCGCGACGATCACGAGCAGGTAGCCGCCGCCCGCGACGAGGCCGATCGCCTTCACGAGCGACATCGACTGCGACAGCGAGCCGACGAGGATCGGGAAGAACGAGCCGAGCCCGCGCCCGAGGTTGTAGCAGAAGCCCTGGCCCGAGCCGCGGATCGCACCGGGATACAGCTCCGACAGGTACGCGCCGACGCCCGCGAAGATCCCTTGCACGACGATCCCGAGCGGGAAGCCGAGCAGCAGCATCGCGGTGTCGGTGATCGGCAGCATCGTGTACGCCATGCCGAGCGAGAACGAGCCGATCGCGAACAGGATGAACGACGCGCGGCGGCCGAGCCGGTCGGACAGGATCGCGCCGACCACGTAGCCCACGAACGAGCCGACGATCAGCACGACGAGGTAGCCACTCGTGTTGAACACCGACAGGTGGCGGACGGTTTTCAGGTAGGTGGGCAGCCACGTCGTGATCGCGTAGTAGCCGCCCAGCATCCCGGTGCACAGCGCGCTGCCGAACAGCGTCGCGCGCAGGTGCGGCGGCGAGAAGATCTCGAGGAAGTGGCCCGACACGCGGCCTTCGTCGCGCGCGCGGCGGGTGGCCGTGTAGATGTCCGGATCGCTGACGTTGCGGCGGATGTACAGGATCCACAGCGCGGGCGCGATGCCGATCCAGAAGCATGCGCGCCATGCGACCTGCTCGGGCAGCAGCGCAAAGAACGCCCAGTAGAGGATCGCGGCCGCGCCCCAGCCGAACGACCAGCTGCTCTGCACGGTGCCGACGGCTTTCGCGCGGTGTTCGGGCGAGCGGATCGTCTCGGCCATCATGATCGTCACGACCGACCATTCGCCGCCGAAGCCGAAGCCCTGCAGCGTGCGTGTCGCGAGCAGTTGCAAGAACGAATGGGTGAAGCCGGACAGGCACGTGAACAGCGCGAACGTCGCGATCGTCCACTGCAGCACGCGCACGCGGCCGTAGCGGTCGGCGAGGATGCCGGCGACCCAGCCGCCGAGCGCCGACGAGATCAGCGAGCTCGTCGCGATCATCCCGGCCTCGCTCTTCGTCATGCCCCAGGCTGCGATCAGCGTCGGAATCAGGAACGAATAGATCATGAAGTCGAACGCATCGACCGCGTAGCCGCCGAATCCGGCATACAGCGTCCTGCGTTCGCGTGTCGACAACTCGTCGAACCACTGGAATGCCTGCATGCTTGCCGTCCCCCTGTTGTCTCGTCCTGTCTCGCGCTGCCGCGTGGCGGTTATTTTACGGGCGGGGAGCGGGGCGCCAAAAAGACGGGAGCGAGGGCGCGGCGGGCGGCGAGGGTGGGAGGGCCGCGTGGAACGGCGGGTGTCCCGGGAACGTGCGAGCGCCGATCGCGCTCGCGTGCCACGCCAACGTCGGCGGCAGCGACGTCCCGCGCGACCGCACGACGTACGGCCGCTCGATTCAGAGCGTCAGGCCGCCGTCGATGTGGACGATCTGCCCGGTGATCTGTCGCGCCGCATCCGACAGCAGGAACGCGATCAGCGTGGCGACGTCGTCGGGTTCGGCGATCCGGCCGAGCGGTGTCGCCTGTTCGGCCTGCGCCCACGCGTCGGCGTTGCCGGCGCTCGGCCCGTGGTCCTTGCGCGTGAAGCCCGGCGCGACCGCGTTGACGGTGAT
>NZ_ASSI01000409.1:0-1093 GCF_000466765.1 Burkholderia sp. AU4i
CCGACAGCGCGACCCAGCGGAACGGGCCCTTGCCTTCGCAGAACAGCGGGCGGATATAGGCCGGCACGAAGCCCGGGAAGTCGAACGCGTTCTCGACACCCATTTCCAGCGCCATCTGGCGGATGTTGTTGCCATAATCGAGCGTCGCCGCGCCGCGCTCCTGCAGCGCCAGCATTGCGCGCACCTGGACGGCCATCGACTGCTTCGCGACCTTCACGATGCTCTGCGGATCGACCTTCTGCGCTTCGCGCCATTGCGCGACGGTCCAGCCTTGCGGCAGGTAGCCGTTGATCGGGTCGTGCGCGCTCGTCTGGTCGGTCACGCAATCCGGCGTGATGCCGCGCGTGACGAGCTCCGCGAACACGTCGGCCGCGTTGCCGAGCAGGCCGACCGACACCGGCTTGCCGGTGCGCTTCGCTTCCTCGATCATGCCGAGCGCCTCGTCGAGCGTCGTCGCCTTCTTGTCGACGTAGCGCGTCTTCAGGCGGAAGTCGATGCGCGTCTCGTCGCATTCGACCGCGATCATCGAGAAGCCGGCCATCGTCGCGGCCAGCGGCTGCGCGCCGCCCATGCCGCCGAGGCCGCCCGTCAGGATCCAGCGGCCCGACGGATCGCCGTTGAAGTGCTGGTTCGCGACCGAGAAGAACGTTTCATAGGTGCCCTGAACGATGCCCTGGCTGCCGATGTAGATCCAGCTGCCGGCCGTCATCTGGCCGTACATCATCAGGCCCTTGCGGTCGAGCTCGTGGAAGTGATCCCAGTTCGCCCAGTGCGGCACGAGGTTCGAGTTCGCCAGCAGCACGCGCGGCGCATCCTTGTGCGTGCGGAACACACCGACCGGCTTGCCCGACTGGATCAGCAGCGTTTCGTTTTCCTCGAGATCCTTCAGCGATGCGAGGATCTGGTCGTAGCATTCCCAGTTGCGCGCCGCGCGGCCGATGCCGCCGTACACGACGAGCGCATGCGGATGCTCGGCGACTTCCGGGTCGAGGTTGTTCTGGATCATCCGGTAGGCCGCTTCGGCCAGCCAGGTCTTGCAGACCTTCTCGCTGCCGCGCGGCGCGCGGATCGTGCGCGTCGGATCGAGACGGGG
>NZ_ASSI01000410.1:0-1225 GCF_000466765.1 Burkholderia sp. AU4i
ATGCGCATGGTGACGGGGCGCGTCGCACCGGCGCTGTCCGGCATGATCGCCGGCATCGCCAGCTCGACGCTGCAGGTCAGCACGTCGCTGAGCGTGGCGATCATCGGCGGCATTTTCTATACGACGCTCGGCACGCGCCAGGATCCGGCCGCCATCGCGCATGCGTTCATCGTCGCACTGCTGTCGATCTCGGTGTTCCTCGCCGTGGGCGCCGCGCTGGGCATCTCGCTTGCACGGGCGGGCGCCGCGCACACGTCGATGCGGGCCGCCGCGCGTCCGGGCTTCGGCCCCGAACGCGAACGGCCGTGATCGTTTGTATTTGCCCGTATTTTCCCGTACCGACATTCATCGCCGCGTCAGTCCGACCTGGAGGTTCTTCGTGTATTTCATCGTCTCCTATCGCCGAGCCGCGGGCACGCGATTCGATGCTGGTTACTACGTCGAACGACACATTCCGCTGGTGGAAAAATCCTGGAAGCCGTACGGGCTCGACGCTATCGACGCTTTCTTCCCGGCACGTGAGGACAGCGAACTGATCGTCGTGGCGATGTGCCGTTTCAAGGACAGTGCGGCGCTGGACGCTGCGTTCGCGTCCGCGGAGACGGCAGACGTCATGGCAGATATCGATGCGTTCACCGACATCGAACCCGATCGGCTCATCACGGACGTGTTCCCGCGCGTGTCGTAGCGGCGATCGCGCGCCGCCATGCATCGGTTTCGGCCGGCGCCATCGGTCACTTGTCCGATGGCGCCGCGAACGATCGGGTGTCAGGATAGGCAACCGTCACGCGATACCGGACCGGGAGGATCACTGCAATGTCGGGACGTCAGATCTTCATCGTCGCATTGGCGAGCGGCCTGCCGCGTGCGTTCGGCGTGCTCGCTATCGTGTCGGGCCTGTTTCGGATCGGCACCGCAGTGCATCGCGGGAAACACACCGACGCGCCGGTGCAAACGGTCTCGGGTGGAGCGCGAATGGCGCTGGCCGGCGCGCTGCTTTCCTGCGAAGCCGTCGGTGCCGTCTACTTCGCAATCGCGACGTTGGGGTACGGTTGGGCCGACACCGACGCAACAGCCTCGGATCGCAGGGAACGGATCAACGACGGGCCGACTTGAATGGTGCGACCGCCCTCCTCGATAGGCGGGATAAACCGCCGGACAGCGGAGCGTCAAAGGTCGCGCCGGCCCGACGGGCCGTACGCGCACACACGAAAGCGAATCCGCG
>NZ_ASSI01000411.1:0-711 GCF_000466765.1 Burkholderia sp. AU4i
TCCAGCAGGCCGACGCGCAGCGACGGCACCGGCCGGGCGTCCCGGAAGGCGTGTTCGTGTACGCACCGAACGCGCGTGTGAAAGCCGGCGATCTCGTGCATCTCACGGGCCGCGTCGACGAGCGCTACGGCCGGACGCAGTTCACACTGTCGGGCGGCATGACCGTCTGCGCAAGCGGGCAGACCGTCACCCCGGCGACGCTTACGCTGCCGGTCGCCACGTTATCCGTGCTGGCCGCGCATGAAGGCATGCGCGTGCGCCTGCCGCAAACGCTGACGGTCAGCGATACCCACGCGCTCGGCCGCTACGGCAGCGTCGTCCTCAGCCACGGCCGGCTGCGCATCCCGACCCACGTCGCACAGCCGGCCGAGGCCGCCACGCTCGCGGCAGCCAACGCACGCAACCGCATCGTGCTCGACGACGGCTCGAACCGCCGCGATCCCGCAACCGTGCGCTATCCGCCACCCGCGCTCAGCGCCGCCAACACGCTGCGCGCGGGCTACACGGTGCGCGGTGTCGAGGGTGTGCTCGAACTGCGCTACGGCGCATGGCGGCTGCAACCCATTGCCGGCGCGGCGCCCGTCTTCGATGCCGCCTCGAACCCGCGTACCGATGCGCCGGCCCGTCATCCCGATGCCGACGTGCGCATCGTGTCGTTCAACGTATTCAACTATTTCAATGGTGACGGGCACGGCGGCGGATTCGACGCCC
>NZ_ASSI01000412.1:0-980 GCF_000466765.1 Burkholderia sp. AU4i
CTGCTGTCGCCGCGTGCGGGCCGCCGCCGCGCGGCCGTGAAGGCGCTGGCCGTGCTGCTGTTCGCGGGCGGTGCCGCATGGATGGCCGAGCCCGCGCGGCGCGCGGCGATCTGGCCGGCGGACCTGCGAACGGCGGTCGGCGAGCGGCGCACGGTGACGCTCGCGGATCGCACGGTCGTCGTCCTCGATACCGACACGGCGCTCGACGTGCGTTTCGACGCCGCCGCGCGCCGCCTGCGCCTGCTGCGCGGCACGATCATGGTGACGAGCGGTCACGACGATCGCGTGCCCGCGCGGCCGCTCGTCGTCGCGACCGCGCAAGGCGAGTTGCGGCCGCTCGGCACACGCTTCGCGGTGCGGCAGCGCGACGGCGCGACGCGAATCGAAGTGTTCGCCGGTGCCGTGCGCGTGCAGCCGGACGACGCGGCGGCACGCGCGCGCGTGATCGCGGCCGGGGAGGGCGCGGATTTCACGCGCGATGCGATCGGCGTGCAGGCACCGCTCGATGCGTATGCGTCCGCGTGGACGGGCGGCATGCTGGTCGCGTCGCGCATGCGGCTGGCCGACCTCGTCGCCGAGCTCGACCGCTATCGCCGCGGCAGCCTGCGCTGCGATGCGGCCGTGGCCGACCTGCGCGTGTCGGGCACCTATCCGCTCGACGATCCCGCGCGTGTGCTCGACACGCTGAAGGCGACGTTGCCGATCGATGTGCACTACCTGACGCGCTACTGGGCGACGGTCGTGCCGGCCCGTTCCTGAGCGTGTCGAAAAAAATTTCCGCCGACCTGAGCTGTTTCTCGATGTTCGCGTGACATGGGTAATGAAAGCAGCACTGGCCCATCGTCAACCGACTTCCCGATCATGGTTTCCATCCGTCTCACGTATCGGCGCCGTCCGGCGCCCGACCGACATCTGCCGCGCGCCGCGCGCCCGGCCGCACCCGCCGCGCCCGGGCACCTCGCGCGCCGGCTCGCCGGTGC
>NZ_ASSI01000413.1:0-1920 GCF_000466765.1 Burkholderia sp. AU4i
TTATCAATAAGGAGCAATTTATGAAACTTAATTCTTGTATTGCGCGGAAAATCACAACATTGCTTGCCGCTAATGTTGTCCTGCTGCTGTCGCTGACGCCCGCCCTTGCTGCTGAACCGCTGCGAATCGGCATGATACCGGATGCCGGCGCCACCCAAGTTTCAGTCGAAGAAAAGGTGCCTCTGCAGAAGTATCTTGAGCAGCAACTTGGCATGCCCGTGAAGCTGATCATTCCCACAAGCTACAACGCAACGCTAGAGGGTCTCGGAAACGGTTCCCTGGACGTGGCTTATTTCGGCGGTTTGACGTACGTTAAGGCGCATGCCCGTTACGGCGCCATTCCGCTAGTGCAGCGCGATGTTGACCGTCAATTCCACTCGCTGTTAATCACCCGCAAAAGTACGGGGATTGACAGTCTCAAAGACCTTAAGGGCAAAACCTTCTGTTTTGGCGACATCAATTCGACCAGCGGTCATCTTTTTTCTTATTTGGCCATGAAAAATGCCGGCATCCTGCCCGACCACGATCTTAAGTCTTATCGCTATACAGGAAGTCATGCTGCAACGGCGCAGGCAGTGGCAACAGGCGTTTGTGACGCAGGCTCTCTCGACGAAACCGTTTACAAGTCAATGATTGCCGACGGCAAGATTCCCGGCAACGAAATGAAGGTGTTCTTTACGACACCAGCATTCGCGGACTACGTCTGGGCGGCGCGAAAGGATTTGCCGCGCGACTTGGAGCAAAAATTTTCCAACGCGATGCTACGCCTTGAGCCGGGTCATGATGACAAGATATTGGGAATTCTGCGCGCAAAGCATTTCGTGGTTGCCAATAATGATGAATATTCCGAGGTCGAGCGCGTAGCAAAAGAATTGGGGCTAATGTGATGACGGCAGCTATCGAGATGAATCCGGGAAATTTCGGTGCGACATTGGCGGCGTCCGCTCTGCATATCAACACCCCCCTTCTCAGTTTGAAATCAGTAGCGATCGCGCCACCAAGTGTCGATGCGGCTATTATGACGCAGATCGACCTGCAGGTGGCACGGGGTGAACGAGTGGCCCTGGTCGGACCGAGTGGCACTGGGAAAACCACGCTGCTGCGGACGGTCAATGGCCAAATTAGAGCGCACACTGGTCAGATTGTTTTTGATGGTGTGAGCATGGCTTCCCTGTCGGCAACAGCGCTAAGGCAGTTGCGCTGCAAAATTGGGTTTGTCGCGCAGAAGCATGATTTGGTTGAGCCGCTACGTGTGCACCAAAACGTCATGGCTGGCGCGCTTGGCCGCTGGTCTAATGGCCGTGCATTGCGTTACTTGGTTTGGCCGCGGCAAGACGAACTGGCCGAGTGCCAAGCAGCGCTGGCTTCAGTTGGGCTTGCGCACAAACTGCATGAGCCCACTACAGCGTTGTCCGGCGGTGAGCAGCAGCGCGTGGCCATCGCTCGCGCTTTGGTTCAAGCACCCCAGTTATTGCTGGCGGACGAACCAGTCGCCTCACTCGATCCAGGTACTGCCAACGACATCTTGGGACTATTAACGAGCCTCGCGTATTCACGGGGCATGGCATTGATCTGCTCGCTGCATCAGCCCGACCTTGCAGCGCGCTATTTCGACCGCATCATCGAAGTCCGGCAGGGCACGTTGATAGAGTTAAGTGCAAAGCACCCGGCTGGTGGCTCGCGGGAGGGAGTTGCATCATTGGGGCATGCCAGCTGATGAACGGGTTGACTCTTTTCCTTTCATTTTTTCCTCCGGTTTTGACGCCCTCCTATCTACTTGCGTTGGTTGAGCCGGTAATGGAAACAATTGGGATGGCGGTTGGGGCAATATTCATTGCCTTTTGCGTTAGCATTCCACTCGGAGTCGCGGCGGGACTGCGCTTGAGCGGTGCGCGCACGGAGCTAAAGTCGGAAGTGGTG
>NZ_ASSI01000414.1:0-565 GCF_000466765.1 Burkholderia sp. AU4i
GCACGCTCGATCGCGCCGCGCTGGCACGGCTCGCCGACGATCTGCTGTCGGTTCAGCGTGCGATCGACGCGTTGCCGGCCGATCTCGTCGTCAGCACGCGGATGAACCAGTTTTTCAGGAAGGCGGTGTTAGTCGAGTTGCTCGCGCATATCCGGACGACTATCGACGCGATCCGGTCGCAGCGCGATGCGCGCGACGCCTCGGCCTAAATGACGGCGCGCACGCCCGCGACCACCTGAATCACGCCGAACACCGCGACGACCGCGGCCGACACGCGCGACAGCCCGTGCATGAACGCGAACGACATCCGCGTGCGCAGCGCGGCGGTCGTACCGCTCAGGCACAGCCACCACGTCGCGGAGCCGATGAACACACCGGCGACCATCAGCGCCACGGCCGGCCACATCGCGCCTTCCCGCGCTCCCGACAGCGGGCCGAGCGCCGCGAAGATCCCGACGAACGACAGGATCGTCATCGGGTTCGACAGCGTCAGGCCGAACGTCGTCAGGAAGTCGCGCAGGACGGTCGTGCGCGGCAGGTCGCGTTGCGCCGTCGACGCGGCCGG
>NZ_ASSI01000415.1:0-1193 GCF_000466765.1 Burkholderia sp. AU4i
TCCGAGAAACTGCGCAGCGCCGCGAGCGGCTGGTTCAGTTCGTGCGTGATGCCGGCCGCCATCTGGCCAAGCGCGGCGAGCTTGCTCGCCTGGATCAGTTCGTCGTGCGCGGCGCGCAGTTCCTGTTCCGCGCGGATCCGGTCGCCGACCTCCTTCTGCAGTTGCTCGTTCGCTTCCGACAGGTCGGCCGTGCGCTCTTCGACGCGCCGGTTCAACTCCGCGTACGCCTGCTGCAGCAGCGCGCGGCCGCGAATCATTTCGCGCACGCGCGCGCGGCGCATCCGCCAGTAGAACGCGAGCAGCGCGACCGACACGAAGCCGAAGCCCGTGACGATCGTCGCGTTGCGCGCATCGGCATCGACGGGCGCGATCGGCGCCAGCGTGACGAGCAGCCAGTCGGGCTCGCCGATCCGGCGCTTGCTCGCGAGGTAGCGCGGGGCGCGCAGGCCCGCGCCGAGACGCACGATTTCCGCATCGGGGCCCAGCACCTGCTCGATGCGCAGCGGCAATGGCGTGACGGGCTGCTGCGCGTACTGGCGCGTCTCGTAGATCGACGCGGCGACGGACCCCGTCAGCGGCCGCAGCGTGTGGTACTTCCAGGCGGGCACCGACGACAGGAACACGACGCCGTGGTCGTCCGCGACGACGAGCGGCTCGGACGCATCGGCGCCCTGGAACCATTCGAGGTTGAGCTTCACGACGACAACGCCCGCGATCCTGCCGTCGCGCCACACGGGCTGCGAGATGTAGTAGCCGGGATCGCGCGAGATCGTGCCGATCCCGAAGAAGCGGCCGACCTGGCCGTTCATCGCATCGAGGAAATACGGGCGGAAGCGGTATTCGATCCCGACGAAGCTGTCGGGCGCGCGCCAGTTGCTGGCGGCGACACACAGGCCGTCCGCGCCGATCACGTAGGTGACGGTCGCGTGCGCGTGTTCGTTGAGGTCTTCGAGATAGCGGTTGACGCGTGCGGTGTAGTCGGTGCGCTTCGGCTCGGCGAGCAGGTCCTGCACGTACGGATGGCTGCCGAGCAGATAAGGCAGCGATTCGTAGCGGTCGAGCGTGCTCTTGAGCGCGTTGGTGGTGCGGTCGACGCGCACCGCGGCGTTGCGCTGCAACTCTGCGACGCCGCGCCGCCAGGTGATCGTCCACGTCAGCGTGCACGCCGCGGCGAGCGCGGCGGCAAGCACGAC
>NZ_ASSI01000416.1:0-740 GCF_000466765.1 Burkholderia sp. AU4i
GATCTGTTCGACCGCGACCGTCGCGACGAACGCGGCCTGCGCCGGCGGATCGCGGTCGAACCGTGGCGCGCGATCCGGCATTACCGTGCACACGTGCTGGCGGCGATCGCGCTGCGGGTGCTCGCGAAGGCGGCGGCCATCTCGGTGCCGTCGCTGCTCACGGACATCGTCGACGGTTCCGGCCGTGCGGCCGGGCAGCCCGTCGCGTGGCCGGTGCTGCTGCTCGCGTACGCGGCCGCACGCGCGCGGTCGAGGCCGGTTTCCGCGCATACCTGACCCGGCCCGCGGTAGCGGCCGACCTGATCGCGGCGTTGCGTGCGCTCGCGTTTTCCCCATGGAGAATCCCATGCCGAACCTTTCCCATCCGATGCCCGCCACGTCGACCGACCGACGCGCCGGTAGCGCGTTCGCGAACCGCCAGGCCGCGGTGGCGGCCGTCGAGCTGCTGCTGCCGAGCCTGTCGGCCGCGCTGCAGAGCGACTTCGTCGGCGACAGCGGCTGCCTTCACATCGTGATCATGGATCCGGCGCTCGGGCCGCTCGACGCGACGTTCGAGGACGCGATCCTGTACGAGTTCTCGCTGCCCGACGCGAAGGACTGGGACGCCGACTACCGTGCCTACGCGCGCGCGAAGGCGCGGCTGTCGTGGGAGACGGGCCGCGACGGCCATGTCGTGCAGGCGCTGGAGCCATACCGGTTGCGCGCGGGCGACACGAATCTGTGGGGCGGTGTCGCGCTCG
>NZ_ASSI01000417.1:0-648 GCF_000466765.1 Burkholderia sp. AU4i
GCGGCCCGACCGGCGCTGGGAAATCGTGGCTCGCTTGCGCCCTGGCCCAATACGCTTGCCGGCGCGGGCATTCGGCCTTGTATCTGCGCGTGCCGCGACTCGGCGAGGAGCTTCGCGTTCTGCACGGCAACGGCGGCTTCACAAAATGGCTGCTGCAGGTCGCCCGCGTTGACGTGCTCCTGCTGGACGATTGGGGAATGGCTCCCCTCGACGCGATGGTCCGAAACGATCTGCTCGAGATGATCGACGACCGCTCTGCGGGAAAGGCGACCATCATCACCAGCCAGTTACCGATTGAGCACTGGCATGGATGGATCGGCGACGAGACCATTGCCGACGCAATGCTCGACCGTCTCATGCAGCGTCATCACCGGATCATGCTCACCGGTGAATCCCTCAGAAAAGCGTCCCCAAAACCCAACGTCCCGGAGCCCAAACTCGACCAGAACTAACAAGAAAATCTACAATCAACACCGCGCAACGCCCAACCCCGCCGAATCGGTCACGTTCCCGAAATCGGCGGTCACGTTCGCCGAAATACGCAGAAGTTGATGAGTGGACGGGTTTCACCCGGCACTTCACACATCTGAAAACCGGTGACACCGCCAAGGACAAGACGTTGCTGCTGACGACGATCCTGGCCGATGG
>NZ_ASSI01000418.1:0-599 GCF_000466765.1 Burkholderia sp. AU4i
ACCGTCTT
Organism: Burkholderia sp. AU4i; assembly: GCF_000466765.1. NCBI lineage: Bacteria > Pseudomonadati > Pseudomonadota > Betaproteobacteria > Burkholderiales > Burkholderiaceae > Burkholderia > Burkholderia sp. AU4i. Next base: position 9 of record NZ_ASSI01000418.1, read on the forward strand.
CACGGTCGCACCCGGGCGCACCTTGTCGACGCCCTGCACGATCACGTGATCACCCGCTTGCAGACCGCCTTCGACCACCCAGTTCGGGCCCTGCATGCCCGTCGTCTTCAGCGGACGCGGCTCGACCTTGTTGCTGGCGTTCACCACCATCGCGATCGCCTGGCCCTTCTGGTCGTGCGTGACGCCGATCTGCGGCACCAGGAACGCGTTCTCGTTCACGCCTTCCTCGATCCGTGCACGCACGAACATGCCCGGCAGCAGCACCTTGCCCGGGTTCGGGAAGACCGCGCGGATCGTCACCGAGCCGGTGGTCTGGTCGACCGTCACGTCCGAGAACTGCAGCTTGCCCGGCTCCGAATAGGTCTTGCCGTCTTCCAGGATCAGCGACACCTTCGCCGCGCCCGGGCCGCTCGTCTTCAGGCGCCCGCTCTGCACGTCCTGGCGCAGCTTCAGCCCTTCGAGGCTCGACTGCGTGAGGTCCACATACACCGGGTCGAGCTGCTGCACCGTCGACATCAGCGTCGCCTGGCTCGCCTGCACGTACGCGCCCGGCGTCACCTGCGAGATGCCGACGCGGCCGGTGATCGGCGA
>NZ_ASSI01000419.1:0-2015 GCF_000466765.1 Burkholderia sp. AU4i
GCGTGCGGCTCGGCGCGCTGCCGCCGTCGGCCGCGCGCGCCAGCGAGCTGCAGTATCGCAATGCACGGCTCGACGAGATCCGCGCGACCGGCGCGCGGTTCGCGGATACCGCGCGGCTCTACCAGGCGATGGGCACGCCGCCGGTCGACAAGGGCGGGCCGTCCGGCAAGGCCGGCGACACCAACGCCGCCGGCGACGGCGCACCCGGCCAGCAGGCGCACGCCGCCACCGTCGATACCGCCGCCACCTACACGCCGCCTTCGCCGCAATAAGCCGGCCCGCCATCGCGTGCGCGCGGAATCCCGCGCGCACGCCTCCCCATCTTCCGCTTGACCCTCACGTAGCGTAACGTTCGAGACTCCAGTGCGCGTACCGAACGGAGGAACGAATGCGACTGAAAGTGGGAGAACTGGCGAAACGCAGCGGGCTGACCGTCCGCACGCTTCATCACTATCACGCGATCGGTCTGCTGACGCCTTCGGCGCGCGCCGACAACGGCTACCGGCTGTACGACCGCCGCGACATCGCCCGGCTCCACCAGATCCAGGCGCTGCGTCGCTTCGGCCTGTCGCTCACCGAAATCGGCGACCACCTGAACCAGCCCGGCACGCCGCTCGTCGATCTCGTCGCGAAGCAGATCGCGCTGCTCGACCGCCAGCTCGCGCAGACCGCGCAGCTGCGCGAGCGCCTCGTGAGCCTGCATGCGCAGCTCGCCGCGGGCACGGAGCCGGAGCTGGCCGATTGGCTCACCACACTGGAGTTGATGACCGTGTACGACAAGTATTTTTCCGAGGAAGAACTCGCGCGCCTGCCGATGTACCAGAAAAGCCAGGCGGGCGACGCCGAATGGATCGCACTCGTCGACGAAGTGCGCGCGCTGCACGACGCGGGCGTACCCGCCGAGGACGAACGCCCCCGTGCGCTCGCCAGTCGCTGGATGACGCTGCTCGTGCGCGACACGAACAACGACCCGCGGCTGCTGGCGAAGCTGAACCTGATGCACGAGCACGAACCGGCGATGCAGTCGAAGATCGGCATTTCGACCGCGCTGCGCGACTATGTGCTGCGTGCGTCGTCCGAAAACAAGATGCGGATCTTCGAGAAGTATCTCGCGCCGGACGAGATCCGCTTCATGCGCGCGCACTACGGCGAACGCGCGATGGAATGGCCGCAACTGATGGGCGACGTGCGCGACGCGATCGATGCGGGTACCCGACCTGCTTCGCCGGAAGGCCGCGCGCTTGCGCAGCGCTGGCTCGAGCTGTTCTGCAGCTACGCCGGCCACGATCCGGCCACGCACGCGAAATTCCGCGCGGCGATGATGAACGAGCCTGCATTGACGCAGGATACGTGGGCCGACGACACGCTGATCGGTTTCGTGCGGGAGGCGATGGCGCAGCTTGCGCCCGCGCGCTGAACGCGTTGAGCGCATGAAGGTGCAGGCGGCACGCGGGTTTCCCGCGTGCCGCCCGTTTCACCATTTGCAGCCCGTGTCGCGCACCGCATCCAGCGCGAGCATCGGCAATGCCAGCAGGCCCGCGCGTGAATACGCGTGACGGCAGTCGGTGCGACGGGCATTCGACACGCCGTCGGCCAGCCTCGCGTCGACGCTGTCACGGCGCGCGGCCACGCCGCCGGACGACGCGCCCAATGCCCCGACCGCCGCCTGCGCCGGACTGCGCGCCGCCGCATGCCGCGAGCCGATCGCGTCCAGATCGCGGCGCCAGTCGAGATCGGGGCCCGATGCGGGCTCGGGATCGGGGTCGCGTCGGGTCGCGATTGCACCGGCACGCGTTTCACCTTGCCGATGCGAAACGCCCTCCGTATTCGAAGACGGCCGCGTCGTCATGCGCGACACCACAACCGCGGCGGATCGTTTCGTCGATGACACGGCGCCCTCGGCACCGCGCCCACTCGCGGCGGGCCCGGTTCGCCCCGCGTCAGGCACGCCCGCCACGGGCACCGGCCGCGCGGGAATCAGCTCGACGCGCAGCGCGAGCCGGGGCCGCGCCCCG
>NZ_ASSI01000420.1:0-934 GCF_000466765.1 Burkholderia sp. AU4i
GCCGACCAGCCGCACGACGCGGCCGGCACGGCTACATCGGCCGCGGGCTGGGCGCGCGTGCATGGCGAGCGCTGGCGCGTGGCCAGCAGCGCGCCGCTTGCCGCGGGCTGCCGCGTGCGCGTCACCGGCCGCCAGGGGCTGCTGCTCACCGTCGCGCCGCTGTACGACGTGCCGGCGCAGGAACAACAACACCAAGGTGAACCAACATGATCGGCTACACATTCGGCTTCAGCAGCGTCCTGATCGTCTTCGTCGTGGTGCTCGTCGCGTCGTCGATCCGCATCTTTCGCGAGTACGAGCGCGGCGTGGTGTTCATGCTCGGCCGCTTCTGGAAGGTGAAGGGGCCGGGGCTCGTGCTGATCATCCCGATCGTTCAGCAGGTCGTGCGGATCGACCTGCGCACCGTCGTGTTCGACGTGCCCGCGCAGGACGTGATCACGCGCGACAACGTGTCGGTGAAGGTCAATGCGGTCGTGTATTTCCGCGTCGTCGATCCGGAGAAGGCCGTGATCCAGGTCGCGCGCTTCTTCGACGCGACGAGCCAGCTCTCGCAGACGACGCTGCGTTCGGTGCTCGGCAAGCACGAGCTCGATGCGCTGCTGGCCGAGCGCGAGCAGCTGAACGCCGACATCCAGAAGACGCTCGACGCGCAGACCGATGCGTGGGGGATCAAGGTGTCGACCGTCGAGATCAAGCATGTCGACCTGAACGAGACGATGATCCGCGCGATTGCGCGACAGGCCGAGGCCGAACGCGAGCGGCGCGCGAAGGTGATTCATGCGGAAGGCGAACTGCAGGCGTCGGAGAAACTGCTGCAGGCCGCGCAGCGGCTCGCGCTGCAGCCGCAGGCGATGCAGCTGCGCTACCTGCAGACACTGACGACGATCGCGGCGGACAAGAACTCGACGATCGTGTTTCCGCTGCCGATCGATCT
>NZ_ASSI01000421.1:0-3748 GCF_000466765.1 Burkholderia sp. AU4i
TTGACGATCTCGTCGGCAACGGCGTTCGCGCCGTCCTGGTTCAGGTCGGCGATCGCGACGGCCGCGCCCGCTTTCGCGAGCTCGAGTGCGATTTCCTTGCCGATGCCGCTCGCGGCGCCCGTGACGACTGCGGTCTTGCCATTCAGATCTGCTGCCATGTCCGTCTCCTCCCGTTGTCGGATCGAAAAAGTACGTGCCCGTCACCTCGGCATTCATCGCATGATCGACGCGGCGGGCCAGCCGCCATTGTGCACGATCGGCCCCGCCGTTCGCGCGCAAAACGTCTAAGCTTAAGGTCGGTTCTGTCACGCAGGAGATTCGCATGCACTATCGACGGCTAGGCCGCTCCGGCCTGCAGATCAGCGCGCTTTCGCTCGGCTCGTGGGTCACGTACGGCAACCAGGTCGACCAGCGGGTCGCGCGTGAATGCCTTGCCGCAGCACGCGACGCAGGCGTCAATTTTTTCGACAACGCCGAGGTGTACGCCGGCGGCAAATCCGAGGAAATCATGGGTCACGCGCTCAAGTCGCTCGATTGGCCGCGTGTCAGCTATATCGTGTCCACCAAGTTCTTCTGGGGGCTCGCCGAAGCGCCGAACCAGTATCACACGCTGAACCGGAAATACCTGCTGAACGCCATCGACGGCTCACTGCACCGGCTGCAGCTCGACTACGTCGATCTCGTCTATTGCCATCGCCCCGATCCGAACACGCCGATCGAGGAAACCGTCTGGGCAATGAGCGACATGATCGTGCGCGGCAAGGCGCTGTACTGGGGCACGTCGGAATGGAGCGCCGACGAGATCCGTGCTGCCTGCGAGATCGCCGAACGGCATCACCTGCACAAGCCGGTTGTCGAGCAGCCGCAGTACAACCTGTTCCACCGCACGCGGGTCGAAAAGGAATATGCACGGCTCTACGACGACTACGGTCTCGGCCTCACGACCTGGAGCCCGCTGGCATCGGGCCTGCTCACCGGCAAGTACCGTAACGGCGTACCGCCCGGCAGCCGCGCGCAGTTGCAGGGGTACGACTGGATGCGCGACCGCCTGACCGACCAGGCCGCCAACGACATCGTCGAACGGCTCGGCGAAATTGCGACGGAGCTCGGCTGCAGCACCGGCCAGCTCGCGATCGCATGGGTGCTCACGAATCCGCACGTGAGCTCGGTCATCACGGGCGCGTCGCGGATCGAGCAGATCGGCGACAACATGCGCGCGCTCGACGTTGCCGCGAAGCTGACACCGGATGTGAAGCAACGCATCGAGGAGGTGGTCGGCGATGCGTACGAATGAGGCGATGCACGGCCACTCGCGTACAATACGCGGCCCGCATCGGCGCCCGGCCTGACTGCCGCGCCTAGCCGGCCGCGCACGATCAAGCGCTTTCATCGATTCACCTTTCGTTTCAGGCAGCCCGCCATGCTCAGTTATCGTCACGGTTTTCACGCAGGCAACCACGCGGACGTGCTCAAGCACGCCGTCGTCGTCCAGTTGCTGCGCTACCTGAACAAGAAAGACAAGTCGTACTGGTACATCGACACGCATGCAGGTGCCGGTGTGTACTCGCTGCGCGACGGTTACGCGGCAAAGACGTCGGAATTCGACACCGGCATCGGCCGGCTGTGGAACGAAAAGAACCTGCCGGAAGCGCTGGGCGACTATGTGGATGAGGTCCGCGCGCTGAACGACGACGGTGAACTGCGCTTCTACCCGGGGTCCCCGTACATTGCATGGCGATCGATGCGCGAGCAGGACCGCATGCGGCTGTTCGAAATGCACACGACGGAAATCGACGTGCTGCGCCACAATTTCCGCGATGCGGGGCGACGCGCGATGATCTTTGCTGGTGACGGCTTCGAAGGCATCAAAGCGCTGTTGCCGCCGCCGCCGCGACGCGCGCTCGTGCTGATCGACCCGTCCTACGAGGACAAGAAGGATTACGCGCGCACGGTGACTTGCGTGACGGAGTGTCTGAAGCGTTTCGCGACGGGCTGCTATGCCGTCTGGTACCCGCAGGTGACCCGGACGGAATCGCAGCGTTTCCCCGAGCAGTTGAAGCGCCTGCAACCGAACAACTGGCTGCACCTGACACTGACGGTGTCGAATCCGCCCACTGACGGACTCGGTCTCTACGGCAGCGGGATGTTCATCCTGAATCCGCCGTACACCCTCGCCCAGAGCATGAACGAGGCACTGCCTTATCTGGTCGAGATGCTGGGACAGGATAGCGGCGCCCGCTGCCAGATCGAGCACCGCGGAAACTGATCGCGCGACTGTGCGTTACGGCTGCGGTCTGGGCGCGAGCCTTGGCTGGTTGGCCGGCTGTCCACCCCACGCGGGGACATTGATATACGGTGCGACGAACAGCGGAACCGACGTGTTCGGCGCCTGCCCGGCCGGAGCCCGCATGCCTGCCGGCTCGACGATCGGCTCGGGAGACAGCGGCGCCGTCTGCAGCACCAACCCGCCCTTGCCGTCCTGGATGCCGCGTTGCGTATCGAGAATCAGCGGTTTGGACGATGTCGCGGCAGCGGCCGCGAGTCCATGGACAAGCGCCACCGCGCCGAGAACGAGACGCGCGCGAGCACTGCGACGCACATCGAGACGCAAACGCATGATCATGTCCTTCGGGATGAAAAGCAGGCCCATACCATAGCGCTGCACTGATGATTGCGCCAGATCCGGCGCACAAAAAAACAAAGCCCCGTCAATACGGGGCTTGCTTATCGTTCGGTGCCACGTGGCACCTGACGGTGACTCCGATTACAGCGAGTAGCCGTTGGTTTCGAGCGAGCGGATACGGCTCTCGAGCTGGACGATGTCCGACGACGTGGCGAGGTAAGCCTCACGGCGTTCACGTTCTGCGGATTCGAACCAGTTGCTCAGCTTTTCGACGATGTAGGCGATCATGACGTTCTCCAAGGAAGGGGGACCCCTGGTGAAGCGAGATTCAGGGATTTCCCGTATAGGGTTATCCCGAATTATAGCGATGCCGCACCAAGATGCTAGTGAAATACTTGCATGGAAACCATTCCAGTTTGGAATGGCCGAGCATCAACTTCACGTAACCTGTTGATTTTTATGGAAATCGAATCGAGGCCCGTTTCGAACCTCGAATATGCGCACTAATTTGGTTCACTGACGGGGTCGGACAGACGCGCCAAAATCGGGCACTCGGGACGCCCATCACCATGACAGTGCGCGGCAAGATCGGCCAACGTGTCGCGCATGTCGCTCAGTTCCGCGATGCGCTTGTCGAGTTCGGCCACGTGCTCGAGCGCAATCGACTTCACTTCCGAGCTCGCGCGGGAACGATCTTGCCAGAGCATCAGCAGCTTGCGGATGTCCTCGACGAGAAAGCCAAGGCGTCGCGCCTGACGGATGAAGCGCAGGATGTGAATTTCGTCCGCCCCGTAGATGCGGTAGCCGGCGTCGGTACGTTTGCTCGGCGCAAGCAGGCCAACCTGTTCGTAGTATCGGATCATTTTTGCGCTGACTCCGGATTCGCGCGACGCGTCGCCGATATTCATTCCCGCCCTCTCCATCAAGCCCTGGTTTCGAACATGAACGTCGACGAGTGCAATCGCCGGCGCCACTTCGATCGTATCAAATCGCGTGGTTTCGTTTCGGGGCGAGGTTTGGCTGCAGGATGGCAGCTGAGAGAGCGGGCCAGCGCGCCAGGTAGACGGGATGAATGACGTGCGCTTTCTCCAAGCGCAAATGGTTTTCCGCCGCCCAAATGCAAAA
>NZ_ASSI01000422.1:0-1247 GCF_000466765.1 Burkholderia sp. AU4i
GATGCTGACCGACGCGGACGAACCGGGGCCGCCGTTCTGCGAGACGGTCACGCCGGGCAGCGTCGCAAGCGCCTGCGTGATGCTCGGGTCGCTCGGCGACAGCCGGTCGAGATCGGTGCGCGTGAGCACCTGGGTCGTCGCATAACGCTGGTCGAACGACTCGGGCAGGCGCCGCGTGTCGGTCACGTTGATCGTCGGCAGGTCGGTGCCTTCGGCGGCCGGGGCCGGTTGCGAGACCGCGGTGTCGCTAGCGGCGTGGGCGAGGGGCGAGAGGAGCGCGGTCGCGGCGGACGTGGCAAGGAGGTGTCGAATCTTCATGAGGCTGTCGTTGTCGTCGGGCTGCGCTGGCGTCGATCGTGAACGGGCGGGCAGCACCGGTCTTGTTATCGGTGATCGGGTTATCGCGCGACCGGGCCGGGCAGGCCGGTTTCACGGGCGTCGGCGCGGCGCACGCCGGCAGACGCAGTCGATGGGGGACGGCACGCGCGTGCGTGCGGGCCGTGCAGGCCGGCGGCGTGCCGGCGCGGCGCTTCCGGTGCGGAAGCGGATGCGGTAACGATGGACATCGGGCGGATCCTGAGGTCGGGCCGTCCATGCAGCGGGCGACCGCCAACGGCGGTGCCTGGCGCTCCGGGACACCCCGCCCGGTGCGGCTGCCTGGACCTCGGGTCGATGGCAGGTCTCCTGGCTCGCGGGTCGTCATTCGTGCGGGCCTTCCCGGTTTCCCAGTGGCACGCAGTGGCACGAATTCACCGCTCACAGTTGCGGGGGCAGCCGCAGATTCGAGGCATGGCCTCTCCTGCGTTCCCTTTTGATCCCGTCTCCGGGCACCATCAGCGCGCAAGGGTAATGGCGTGCGCGCCGCCACGTCAAATATCCGGCGACGCAGGGATGCGAAAAAACGTCATTACCGGGCAAATTCTTTCGAAATCCTTTCTTTCATGCGTCGGCGTCGCGTTTCATGTCTGACGAAACAGGGTGGTTCGAAGCCGTCCGATCGCGCCTGAACCGGCTCGGCGCGACTCCTGTCCACCGGACGAACGCGCGGCGAAACGCCTCCTCGCCGCCGAACCCGAGATGCGCGGCAATCCGCGCGACCGGCCAGTCCGATTCGCGCAGGCAGCGTTGCGCGGCTTCGGCGAGACATTGCTCCCTCAGCGCGTGATAACCGGTGTGCTCGGTCGCCAGCCGCCGCCGCAACGTCGCCTCGCTGACGCCGAGCCATGCGGCCAGTTCGGCGAGCGCCG
>NZ_ASSI01000423.1:0-730 GCF_000466765.1 Burkholderia sp. AU4i
GTTGCGGCTGGCATAGTCCTCGCCTGCAGCATCTGTCGGTCTACACCATCCTGTCCCGTCGTTCCGTTCGGCGCCACAACGCCGTTTCCGCACGCGCATTCGTCGCCGTCGATACCGACGAAGGGTTGCCGCTGCCGGCCGCGCTGGTGCTGCTGTCGCCGGAAGTCGACCTGACCGAATCCGGCGACAGCTTCGAGACCAACCGCCTCGTCGACGTGGTGTTGCCGACGTCGCTGATGCCGAACAACCTGCTCTACGCGAACGGCGCCGATCTCGCGCATCCGTATCTGTCGCCGCTGTTCGGCGATTTCGCTGCCGGTTTCCCGCCGACCTTCATCCAGAGCGGCACGCGCGACCTGTTCCTGTCGAACGCGGTCCGCCTGCACCGCGCATTGCGGCGCGCGCAGGTGCCGACCGAGCTTCACCTGTTCGAAGGCATGCCGCATGGCGGGTTCATGGGCGCGCCCGAAGACATGGAACTGGGCGAGGAAATCGCGCGCTTCGTGCGTGCGCATTTGCCTGCATTGAATTGAATACATCGAGCGTCGGACGATGAACGGCAAACCCCACAAGGACGACATCGGCATCGGCCCGGATCGCTGGATCGAATTCGGCGATCTGTCGGGCGGGCAGGCGCAGGCGGTCGCGATCGATCCCTGTCTGGCCGGGGTCATGTCGTTGATCGATGCACTGGAGACGGACTGTGTCGCCGAATGCTGCGGCATCGACG
>NZ_ASSI01000424.1:0-876 GCF_000466765.1 Burkholderia sp. AU4i
TGATCGGCGCCGGCATGCTGTACCAGTGGAAGTAACGCGTCGCGCCGCCAGGCCGCCCGGCTCGCCAGCCGGACGGCCTGCGGCGGCCCCGACGGCCGGACGAGCCCGCCGCGCAACCCGTGGCGGGCTTCAGTCAACCCAAGTTTTGAGGATGTAACCGTGAACAAACTCGCTCTTGCGCTCGCGCTTTCCGCAACGGCCCTCGCCGCGTGCTCGACCGCATCCGGCCCGACCTTCAGCGCCTCCGAACTGCAGCCGCGCGACGGCGTGCGCACCTTCCAGGTGGACTGCCACGGCCTGCTGTCGGGCCCGGAGACCTGCATGAAGGCCGCCCGCAAGATCTGCGGCGAAGAGCCCGTGCGCGCTGTCGACTCGGCCCGCGCGCTGCGCGACAAATCCGATCCGGCCACGCTGATCTTCCAGTGCGGCGCGGCACCGGCCGAAGCGGCCCCGGCCGCCACGCCGGCGCCGGCGGCTGCCGTCGTCGAACAGGTCAACCTGTCGGGCGACGCGCTGTTCGCCACCGACCACGCGACGCTCGCCCCGACCGCGCGCGAATCGCTCGACCGTTTGCTGAGCGAGCGCGCCGACCACACGTACTCGCAGGTGAGCGTCACCGGCTTTACGGATTCGGTGGGCAGCGACGACTACAATCTCGCGCTGTCGAAGCGCCGCGCCGAATCCGTCGCGGCATACCTGAAGGCACACGGCCTGAAGACCGATTCGCTGACGGTCTCGGGTCGCGGCAAGGCCGACCCGGTCGCGTCGAACGCGACGCCCGAAGGCCGCGCCAGCAACCGCCGCGTCGAAATCCGCCTGCAGCACTGAGCGGGCCGCCGCCGCGCGCGGCGCCCCGATCCGGCCGTCCGTCAGTGC
>NZ_ASSI01000425.1:0-1457 GCF_000466765.1 Burkholderia sp. AU4i
CCTCGAGCGGCCTCGGGCGGGGCCGGCGGCCGCGTGCGCGTCAGGCCCGCGCGAGCGAGCGGCGCTTCATCTCGAGCTGCGTGATCAGCCGCTGCAGCGTGTTCTCCGCGCTGCCCGGCAGCGACATGTAGCGAAAGCCGAGCTGGTAGCGCCGCGACCCGTTCGGCATCTGCGTCGAACGCTGCGACACGAGCTGCAGGTCGAGCGACAGCTTGCCGTGGCCGGTCAGCTCGAGCTCGACGTCGGGCAGCAGCGTGCCGACCTCGAGCGCCTCGACGCGTTCGTCCGCCGTGCGCAGCCCCACGCCGCCGAGCGACAGGTTGTGCACCTCGAACAGGAAGCTCTCGCCGTCCGGCAGCTTGCCGCGGCACACGTACGGATCGACGACCGGCGCATCGACGCGGAAATACTCGCGGCGCTGGATGCACATCAGGACGTCGGGGAAATCGGCGACGAACGCGGGCAGCCCCTCGTAGCGCGTCTCGCGCGGCGTGCCCGTGGAGAATTCGACGCGCACGCCCTCCGGCGCGGCCGCGAACGTGCAGTGCGACGCGCCCAGGATGCCGGCGTTCTGCTCGGACAGCGCACCCCAGTCGAACGTGAACGTCCGCGCGCCGACATCCACCTCGAGCAGGCGCGTGACGAGCTGGCCGCCCGGGTACTGGACGGTCAGGAAATCGCCGCGATTGACGAGGTTGCGCAGCTGCACGCCGATTTCCAGCGGATTGCGGCGGGCATAGTCGGGCCCGGAGTGGCCTGCATCCAGGCTGGGGTCCGTCGACGTTTCGATATTCATGGCTAGCCGGTCTTTCTTGTCATGGGCGCCCGGGCAACCGGTGCGCGATAAAACCGGGCCAGAACGGGGGCCCGGTCGCAGGTCTCTCACACTTAGCGGCAGTGCTGACCGAAAGTTTAGATCGAAACGGGGATTTTTTTCGCGCAAACGTTGAAACCGCGCGCGGCGGGCTGCCGGGCGCGGTCCGAAAGGGGCAACGGCACTGGCCGACGGGCCGTCAGCCGATCTGCTGCATGATCGAGATCAGCTTCTTCGCGTAGTTCGGGTCGGTCGCGTAGCCGGCCTTCTGCATCCCGTGCGCGAAGCCTTCGACGCTGCGGCTCGCGCTCAGCACGCCCGAGTAGCGCGGATTGTTCTTCAGCAGGGTCGCGTAATCGGTCATCGCGTGCTCGTACGAGTCGTACGCGCGGAACTTCGCGACCACGCGGCGCGGCGTGCCGTTCACGTATTCGGTCGTCAGCGCCGACACCGTGCGGCCGGTCCAGCCCTTGGTCGCCTTGATGCCGAACACGTTGTAGCTGGTCGAGCCGTCGCTCGCGCGGATCTCGCGCTTGCCCCAGCCCGACTCGAGCGCGGCCTGGCCGACGATGAAGCGCGCCGGGATGCCGGTCGACGCGCTGGCCGCCTGCGCGGGGCCCGCGAGCCGGTCGACGAACGCGTC
>NZ_ASSI01000426.1:0-507 GCF_000466765.1 Burkholderia sp. AU4i
GGCGAGGTGTTCGGCATCATCGGCCGCAGCGGCGCGGGGAAGTCGACGCTGCTGCGGCTCGTGAACGGGCTCGAGCGGCCGAGCTCGGGCCGCGTGCGCGTGCAGGGCGTCGACGTCGGCGCGCTCGACGAGGACGGGCTCGTGGCGCTGCGGCGTCGCACCGGCATGGTGTTCCAGCATTTCAACCTGCTGTCCGCGAAGACGGTGTTCGAGAACGTCGCGCTGCCGCTGAAGATCGCCGGCGTGCCGAAGGCCGAGCGCGTGCGCAAGGTCGAGGCGCTGCTCGAACTCGTCGGGCTCGCCGCGAAACGCGACGCGTATCCGGCCAGCCTGTCGGGCGGGCAGAAGCAGCGCGTCGGCATTGCCCGCGCGCTCGTGCACGATCCCGAGGTACTGCTGTGCGACGAGGCGACCTCGGCGCTCGATCCCGAGACGACGCAGTCGATCCTCGCGCTGCTCGCCGACATCAACCGTCGCCTCGGGCTGACGATCGTGCTGATCACGCAC
>NZ_ASSI01000427.1:0-676 GCF_000466765.1 Burkholderia sp. AU4i
CGGTACGTCGTCGGTCGCGACGCCGCCTGCCGCGGCGGCCGCATCGAGCGACACGGCAGCTGCGCCGAGCGGCCCCGTGACGTTCGCGTGGCCCGCGCGCGGCCCCGTGCTGAACGGGTTCGACGACGCGAAGAACAAGGGCGTCAATATCGGCGGTACGGCCGGCGAGGCCGTGAAGGCGGCAGCCGATGGCCGCGTCGTTTATTCCGGCAATGGCCTGCGTGGCTACGGCAACCTCATTATCATCAAACACGATGCAACTTACCTCACGGCGTATGCACACAATCGCGCTTTGATGGTAAAAGAGGGGGACGCGGTGACGAAGGGGCAGAAGATCGCCGAGATGGGTAACAGCGATTCCGACCGCGTGATGCTGCATTTCGAGGTTCGCCGGCAGGGTAAGCCTGTCGATCCGCTGAAGTATTTGCCGCCTCAATAACCGAGACGACCATGCCGAAATCGAAGCGCCACGAGCCGCAAGCCGAGTCTGAGAAGATCAGTCGTGCCACGCAAGCATCGGTGGGGCGAGCGGGTGCTTCGACGGACGACGAAGACGACAACGCGGATAACGAACGTGATCTCGAGGCGCGCGACGCGGAGGCGGACGGTGGCGACGACGAGCGCGAAGGCCGGCCCGAGGCGTCGCCCGACGTCGACGATTTCCGCACGCTGCTGC
>NZ_ASSI01000428.1:0-1315 GCF_000466765.1 Burkholderia sp. AU4i
GTGCTGCCAGATTCGGATGCCGAAGCCCTTGCCGCGAAACCCGGGTTTCACGATGTAGAGGCCGATGAAACCAAAGCGTTCGTCGTAGGCGACGGCGGCGAGGCACGCGACCGGCTCGCCACGCCAGACGCCGACGAAGAACCCGGCCGGGTCCGCTTCCCAGAAACAGGAAGGATCGTGCAGGCCGGGGTTCCAGCCTTCCGCCGCCGCCCATTCGATCGACATGGCTACCTCGTCGGCCGACATGGTGCGCACGATGAAGTCTTCGTGTTGATCCATGATTCACCCCGGTCGCTGCGCTAGGGAATGCGCGTTGCGTTACGTGCAATGTATCGAGGACGCGTGAGCCGGCAGCCCCGTGGCTGTCGGCCGAATCATCATAGTCCGAAGAATGGAACGAGTGTGTGATGACGGATGTCGAGCCGAAGCGGCCATGACGGGTTGTATCCCCCACGTTCGGAAAATCTTCGTCGGCGAACAATTCATGGATGGAAGGTTTCGCCACGCATCAGCATGTCGATGAACTCCCCGATTTTGCGCGCCCTTGTTTCGGGCTTTTTGGCATTCTGTATGCGATACAGGATCGCATAGCGGTTACGGCTGTTCAGGGTTGCGAAGAATTTCTTGGCTCCGGGATTGGCGTCCAGGGCCGCCTGCAGGTCGTCCGGCACGGTCGAGTTGCTGGCCGACGTATAAGCAGCGTTCCAGCGGCCGTCCTTCCTGGCCTTCTCGATTTCGCCCATGCCGGGCGGGCGCATTCTGCCTGCGGCGATCAGTGCTTCGGCCCGGTCCTTGTTGAGTTGCGACCACAGGCTTTTGGCGGTGCGTGGGGTGAAGCGTTGTAACCAGTATTGGTCATTCCCGGCCCGCTTTTGACCATCGATCCAGCCATGGCAGAGGGCGCTTTCCAGCGCCTGTTCGTAGGTGACGGTTCGCTGCCCGGTGCCTTTTTTCGCGAGACGCAGCCATGCGCCGGTTGACGTGCTGCCGTTTTCCCCTAACCAGCTTTCCCATTCGATCTGACTGGAAAACGTGAGCGTGCATTCGGTCATGTCGATGTCCTGAATGGGGAGTACATCTACGGGGAAGGCGTCCGCAGTCTAACAGCGTTGATACGGACATTGACGCCCGTGGCGCGACCGAAAGACCGGCAACTCTGCAGTCACCAGCCCGTCGACGGGCTTGGGGCGGAATACCGTTTCCCATACCCGGTGACGGAAGCATCGAACACCGCTTCCGGACGGGAGACCTCGCCGCCCACCGCGCCAAGGCCTCCCCATCCGCCCGTCAGAACGTGTAGGTCACCTTCCCGAAC
>NZ_ASSI01000429.1:0-726 GCF_000466765.1 Burkholderia sp. AU4i
GCGGGCGGCGCGATCGGCTGGGTGAAACGGCGTGGAAAACTCGGGCGGGCGGCGGCCCGGCGATCATCCGGGCTGCGGGGCGAGTTCGGGCGCGCCGGGCGTCACGACGCGCGGCGGCAGCGGATTACCGGTGGGTGCCGCGTGCAGCGCCAGTTCGCGGCTGCGCGCGTTCAGGCGCTGCAGTGCGCGGAATTCGGACGGCGCCATCCCCTTCACCGCGCGGAACTGGCGGTTGAAGTTCGACACGTTGTTGAAGCCGGCCTGGAAGCAGATATCGGTGATGTTCGCGTCGTCGGCGAGCAGCAGCTGGCACGCGGATTCGATCCGCAGACGATTCACGTACTGGACGAACGGCATGCCCGTCTGTCGATGAAACGCGCGCGAGAACGCGCTGACGCTCTGCCCGGTCAGTTGCGCGAGATCGGATTCGCGCAGCTCGGACGCGAGGTTCTTGCCGATGTACGACAGCGCATGGCTGAGCCGCGTCGGCGTGACATCGGCCTGGTCGTACGCAGGGCTCGCGAGCAGCGTGCGTTCGGCCGCCCCGCACAGCCGTTCGAGGATCGTCATGAACAGCGCGATGCGGCGCATGCCGCGCGCGGCCAGCAGTTCGTCGAACAGCGGCGCGATCGCGGCGCTGGTCGCCGCGTCGAAGCCGACCCCGCGCCGCGCATCGTCGAGCAACGCCTGCGCGTCGCGGCATTCGGGAAACGCGTCCATGCAGCG
>NZ_ASSI01000430.1:0-538 GCF_000466765.1 Burkholderia sp. AU4i
GCGGCCGGCATGCGGCGCATCACGCTTATCCGAGGTTACCGTGGCAGAGTGCAGTCACTGCGGCAGGACGTTCCTGGTCGGCGGGCGGTCGATCGACGGCCGCCGCTATTGCCGTCCGGCGTGCGCCCGCGCGCATCCGATCGTCGTCGAGGCGGAGCGGGTGCCCGACGCGAAGGTCTGGGAGTATGTGCACGACTGGCGTTACGGGCCGTGCCCGATCTGCCGTCGCGACGACCGGCCGGTCGATGTCCACGCGTCGCATCGCGTCGTGTCGCTGCTGTTCGTCACGCGCTGGGCGACACGGCACCACGTGTGCTGCCGGCGTTGCGGCCGCAGGAAGCAGGCGGTCGCGTTGCTGGCGTCGGCCGCGTTCGGCTGGTGGGGGCTGCCGTGGGGCCTCGTGCTGACGCCGATCCAGCTCGCGCGCAACGCGCTCGGGCTGGCCGCGCGCGATCCGCAGGTCGCGACGCGGCAGTTCGAGCAGCTCGTGCGGCGCAAGCTGGCGGCGCGCCGGCTGCAGCGAGCGCGGCAGGGCGCC
>NZ_ASSI01000431.1:0-1061 GCF_000466765.1 Burkholderia sp. AU4i
ACCATGAGCTATAACGCCCCCGTCAAGGACATGCTGTTCGTGCTGAAGGAACTCGCGGGCATCGACACCGTTGCGCAACTGCCGGGTTTCGAGGACGCCGGTTACGACACGGCGCAGGCCGTGCTCGACGAGTCCGCGAAATTCTGCGGCGAGGTGCTGGCGCCGCTGAACGTCGAAGGCGACCGCAATCCGAGCAGCTGGAAGGACGGTGTCGTGACCGCGACGCCGGGCTTCGGCGAAGCGTTCCGCCAGTTCGTCGAAGGCGGCTGGCAGGGGCTGCAGCACCCGTCCGAATACGACGGCCAGGGGCTGCCGAAGCTGATCGCGACGCCGTGCATCGAGATGCTGAACGCGGCGAACCTGTCGTTCGCGCTGTGCCCGCTGCTGACGGACGGCGCGATCGAGGCGCTGCTGACGGCCGGCACCGACGAGCAGAAGCAGCGCTACGTGCCGAAGCTGATCTCGGGCGAATGGACCGGCACGATGAACCTGACCGAGCCGCAGGCGGGCTCGGATCTTGCGCTGGTGCGTTCGCGCGCCGAGCCGCAGGGTGACGGCACGTACAAGGTGTTCGGCACGAAGATCTTCATCACGTGGGGCGAGCACGACATGGCGGACAACATCGTCCACCTGGTGCTGGCACGCACGCCGAACGCGCCGGAAGGCGTGAAGGGCATCTCGCTGTTCATCGTGCCGAAGTTCCTGGTGAACGACGACGGCTCGCTGGGCGAACGCAACGACGTGCACTGCGTATCGATCGAGCACAAGCTCGGGATCAAGGCGAGCCCGACGGCGGTGCTGCAATATGGCGACCACGGCGGCGCGATCGGCTACCTGATCGGCGAAGAGAACCGCGGCCTCGAATACATGTTCATCATGATGAACGCGGCGCGCTTCGGCGTCGGGATGCAGGGGATCGGCGTGGCCGACCGCGCGTACCAGAAGGCCGCGGAATTCGCGAAGGAGCGCGTGCAGAGCCGCCCGGTGGACGGATCGGCCAAGCAGTCGGTGACGATCATCCATCACCCGGACGTGCGCCGGATGCTCGGCACGATGCGCGC
>NZ_ASSI01000432.1:0-1066 GCF_000466765.1 Burkholderia sp. AU4i
GGCAGGTCGATCCGCGCGCGATGCTCGGCGCCCGTCACCGGGTTGCGGATCGGATCGCCCGCGACGTCGAACACGCCGTCGACATGAATCCGGCCGTGCCGCGCATCGACATCGACGTCGAAATCGATCTTCGTGAAGATCGGCTCGAACGCGTGCTCGAGCGTCGACGCGAATACCGCGAACATCGTCGCAAACGGATCGGTATCCTGACCGGTCATGATCTTCAGCACCGCTTCGCGCTGCGCCGGACTCGCGCGCTCGTCGACGATCGGCTGGCACTTGCCCCGGCCTTCGTGGACCGCCCCCGGCCACTGAAACACGACCGCGATCCTGACGCCGTCGAGCACCACGTCGCCATGGTGGCCGCTGTCGATCGAAATCGCACCCATTGCTTCGCATCCGCCGTGCGTCGGCGGTGCATTGAACTGGCAGGGGCATCCGTATGAGCAATTGCAGCTCATCATTTCGGTGCCCTGAATCTCCCACGGCGTCATGGCTTCACCTCGCGCGCTGTAACACATGAACGCTTCGAATCTAGTGCACGGCATCGGGGAAATCAAAGCGGGAACGGATGACCGATACGACGGGAGAAACCCTCGAATTCCGGTGGCGCGCATGGCGCGTCGACCGGCTCGCGGACGGCCGCTCAGATCCAGACGTCACGCCCGCACGTCACACGACCAGCGACGCGACGATCGCACACCACACGGCACTTGCGCCGCACAGAAACACGCGCCGCGCGACGAGCATCCGCGACTCGTCGCCGGCGGTCTTCATCGGCGAAGTCGCGAGAAAAGGCACGCTGGCGAGGCACGCGAAACCCGCGAGCGCGAGCACGATCACGACGTAATCGCCGAACCGCCAGGGCAACGGCTCGTGCAATCCCCAGTAGCCGAGAAACAGCATGCCCATCGAAAACATCGTCGCGGCGGCCGAACTGAGCGCGACCACCGATCCCGTCGGAAATTGCATGGGAGCCTCCCCTCGCGCAGCGTGCGCGACGCCGGATCATTATCCCGGCGCGGAGGGGAAAAGCACAACGCCGGCCGGCAGCAGCCCGCGCGGC
>NZ_ASSI01000433.1:0-5090 GCF_000466765.1 Burkholderia sp. AU4i
ATAAATCAGCGTTTCCCTAGGGGGACGCGCGTGGTCTGGACCGTCTCCGACGGCCGTCCCACACGCCCTGCGGTTGGGGCGACGATGTTCGAGGTGATCTCTGGAGAGAGGGTGATGAAATCTCACAAAGAAACAACACCTGTGGTTGCCTTTAAAAGACAACCCCTTTAAAACCTTTAGCTTCCTGAGACCCTTATCCGGCGAGCGTTTCACGGATGATCGGTCATCCTTTATGGGGCAAAAGGTCAGGGTCTGTGGGGCGGCTGGGTCGTAGTTTATGGGGTGGGGTCATGTTTTGTGGGGCAGCGCGATTTTAACTTAAGACCGCACCTCAACTTATTGAATACAAAGGGATATCTTCGAGACTTAGACGGAATCGGATGGCCGCAGGTCGTAGTTTGTGGGGCAAAAAGTCATGATTTGTGGGGCGGCTCAGTGGGCCTATCGAAATAGAGGCCCTTATCGCGTCTCAAAGGTCATGGTTTGTGGGGGGTATGCCGACTAGTGAGTAGGCGCACACTTTCTACTAAGTCTTTGAAACCATTGAATAGTTTCTCGCCCAATTGGAAAGGTCATGGTTTGTGGGGCGCCCATGCGTCGGCCTTGGTCGCTTCAGGTCATGGTTTATGGGGCTTGTTCTTGCAGCAAATGTTGTCGCCCGAGAGGTCGTGGTTTATGG
Source organism: Burkholderia sp. AU4i (assembly GCF_000466765.1). Classification (NCBI taxonomy): domain Bacteria; kingdom Pseudomonadati; phylum Pseudomonadota; class Betaproteobacteria; order Burkholderiales; family Burkholderiaceae; genus Burkholderia; species Burkholderia sp. AU4i. The sequence continues at coordinate 680 of NZ_ASSI01000433.1, forward strand.
GGAGCGTGGGCGGCCCGTTCTGTCCGGCCGCTGCTCACTATTCATGCAGAGTTCGGTGTGCGGTGCATAGAAATCAGAGCCAAAGGTCATGGTTTGTGGGGGCAGTGGCCGGAGAGCTGGCCACCGCGGCCAGAAAGTCATGACAGGTCATGGTTTGTGGGGCAGGGGCACGGCAAGTCATGGTTTATGGGGAAGGCGCGAAAGGTCATGGTTTGTGGGGCGAACAAGGGGCTTCCCATAGCTTCCGGTTCAAGCAAAGGTCATGACATATGGGGACGCCATCTCTTTGCGCGATAGGTCATGGTTTATGGGGCTGGCGTCATGACCGAGCAAAAGTCATGGTTTGTGGGGCACTCGAATGGTCGTGCTTTGTGGGGAGTATTTAAAGGTCATCCTCAAGAGCTTGCGAACATGACTTTTGCGCCCTAGAATGCTCCTCAACCTATGAGGACAGCATGGCGGTGGGAAAACAAAAATCCGGTAGCTCGTTGATTGCCAGTGTGCCGTCGAGCGAACTTCGCAAGCACGTTGGTACGGTGCATGTCGGTGGCGATCTCGGGTTGCTTGGGCGGAAGTTGTCGAATGTCCTACTGCTGAACGCCTACGACAACCTGTTGAAGAAGTCGGTTCATGAGATTCCCGTTGGGATCATGAGCGAGATGCTGGGGTTCGATAGTAAGAACACGAGCGCACTCAAGGAAGCGCTCAAGAAGATCTCGACCACTCCGATTGAGTTCGATATCTTGCATGCGGCTGGGGACGAGGAGTGGGGAGTCACAACCCTTCTGAGCTCGGCGAACATCCGGAACGGGATCGTCACTTACGAGTACAGCAGCGCACTCGCGAACAAGCTCGCGAACCCAGAAATCTACCTGCTCATCAACATCAACGTTCAAAAGCAGTTCAGTGGGGCGTATGCGCTCGCTTTGTATGAAAACTGCTTGCGATTCAAACGCACGGGGTCGACTGGTTGGATATCGGTCGACATCTGGCGAAAGCTTCTCGGCGCCGAAGCGTCAACATATGACGAGTTCAAACACTTCAATTCGGAGGTGATCAAAAAGGCTGTGAAGGAAGTAAACACGGTATCGAATATATTGATCACTCCGGAGTACGAACGACAGAACCGTCGTGTCGCCAAGATCCGTTTCTTGGTGGAGGACAATCCGCAGCGGTCGATGTACGACGAGAGTGATAGTGAGGAGCAGGCTGCGATCCGCGATTCTGAAACCTATCGTCGGCTCGTGAAGCTTGGTATCTCGGGCCGACTTGCTGTCGATTGGATCCAGCATGATCCAGATCGGGCGACGAAGACGGCCCAGTATGTAGAGCAGCAGATTCGGAACAAGAAGATTAAAAAGAATGCTGGCGGATACGCGCGCACGGTATTCGAAGGCGGGGGAGACATCGAGACGGTTGAGGTGATTGAAGAGTCCGCGCGTCGGGCGCAAAAGGCAGTGATCGATGAAGCGGAGGCCGCGGCAGATGCGAGGTCGAAGCTGATCGCTACCGCGATTCGCGGTCTGTCGTCGGACGAGCGGAGCGAGTTTGTGCGCCAATATGCAGCGTCTGGGGGCACCGTCGGGTCGTATGTCGACGCAGAAGGAGTGTTCAAGAACGTTCTCGAGAAAACTGCCTTCACCGCATGGCTTGCAGGAAAGATTGGTGAGACGTTGGCCTGATCTGAAAATAGGCGGATCAGCGCCACCGTCCACTGCCTTCACGCAGGCAAGGCTCGGCGTCCAGGCGCTTGAGGAACAAGTCCCAAAGCGGTGTTGGGACACTCGAGGGCTGACAGCGAAAACAGCGCCGCACATCGTTGACGTGGATCAAGGTGAGCCGTAACCGATGGATCTCCCACAACAGGGTACGCACCGCGGGTGTGGGGTTCTCATCATAGATCCGCCGCAATTCAGCTGCTGTTAGCGGCACGTGTTCCGGTCGACTCTGGTTCTGCATGTTGTATTACGGGCAAGGTGGGAAATGCTCGAGCAATGCCGTCGTTTTCCGGTCGCCCAATTCAGTTAGCATACCTACCGATCGCATCGTGCCGGCTTTTCCATAGCGTACAGATTGCGTCCAGCCTGTTCTCGAAGGCGCCAACCTCGTGCGTTTCCGAATCTTTCCGTGCGTCATAGTAAGAGGTGATGGCCACACGCCACTTGCCGTCCTGCGTCACTTCATAGATTCCGACACATTCAACGGCGCCGGCGTCGCGCGATGTGCGATCGCATCGACGCATCAGGCGCCCGGTGTTGCCGTCCCGGGCGGCCGCTGGATTGTTTTCGATGAAGTAGATGCCGTCGTCGAGTAAAACGTCGCCGTCATTGTGGGTCCGTGAAGTCATCGCGTGCGCCGCTCCGTTGTGCTGGTTGGTGGCGGCTACCGATCGACGTTGATCGTCGTGTGCCGGCCAAAACACTGTATGGATATCCAGTATATGACAATGGACCGGCACGCTCAACTCCGTCCCCGAATTACGCTGCCAGTTGATGCTGGTAGTAGGGCCGTTCTCGGTCAGCCAAGATCTCGCGTAGGTCGGCGCGCCGGGACGGATCCGGCGCGAGCCAGGCGTCGACGTTCGACGACTTGATCGGCACGGGGCAGCGGTCGTGGCCGGCGGCGGCAACTTCCGGTGGCGGTTCGTCGGTGATCGCGGCGAATGACCAGAGGTCGGCCGCGCCGGGAATCTCGGTTCGCGTCCACAAGCAGGCGAGCTGCATTTGCTGCGGTGGTGTCGGGTCGAAACGCAACACGACATCCTGGCCATCGCGGTCGACGTGCTCAAAAAAAGTCTCGGCGAGCACGATGCCGTGCGTGTAGCCGAACACCTCGCGCCAGGCCGTGGAAAGCGACGTGACGCGGCTGTTATAGCAGCCGGGCTTCTTTTTCTCGTCCGCCTCGGTCCAACCTGGGATGCGACATCGATATCGCATCGGCACAATGCGACGCTTGCCGTCGAGCTGGATCAGCACGGGCGCATACCAACCCGGGAAAATCCGTGACTCGCCATCCCGCAGGTCTTGCCGGCGGAGGTCGTTGAGGTTGCGCAGCGCCGCGGCGATTTTGTCGGTGGCGATCCTGGCGTCTTCGCTTGCGGCCTTGGTGACTTTCAACTGCAGCTTGCGCTCGGCCGCCGCGAGTCGCGTTCGCTGCGTGAAGAGTTCGAGCTCGAGCTCGCCGGTGCGACGATTCCTGTAGTCGTGGATCGCCGACGTGATGTCGTCGCTGACCGGCGCGGCCAGTAACGCGGCGTCGACGGCCTGCGGGATCTTCACCGCGCCGTGCGCGGCGCGCTCAAAGTACAGCTCCCGAAGCGTATCGACGTCGATATCTGCGCCGTAGAGGCGCACGTACTCGCGGTAATCGGCTTGAATTTTTGCGGAGTAGCACATGATTGCCTCCCATAGACGTCGACCTTTCGACAGAGTACCGCGCGGTCGCGATGTGCGAACGGAAATACATACGAGGTGCCACGGGACGTTGGGCGGCGCTCCTTCTTGTAGACGCGGGGTATGCCGGGGCAGGGCGCCAAGTTTCGGGGCGAAATGCGCCGGACTGTTAGTTGCGTATTTGGAATGCCCCCTCCTGCAAAGCTGGCTTTTTGACGTGTGAACTACCGAAAGTCGTTCCGCGCCCACGCCCACGCCCACCAGCCGAGTGAAGCACCCCGCCGTTGCATTTATGCGGAAGCCCTTGTGGTAGCGCTTACGCCAGTCGGTGGGTAGCGCATGCGGTGCGAGGGTGTTGTTCTGGCAAGCGGGCGAAGCCCGCGTGAAGCCGCGGCATAGCCGCGGGTGGATTTAGAGGGAGTAGGTAGGATCTGTGTTCTGAATAAGAGCCGACACTTAAATGCGATCGGACCCGACATTTAAATGCTCTTATCCACAGCACTGCGCGTACCGTTCACGAAATCGCGCGGCCGCCGGTGCTTTTTTGCCAACGCGGTCGCGCTGGCGCGCCTAGAAAGCCGCAAAATCGGCCATCCAGACGTGCGGGTACCTCGCTTGCGCGATGGTGGAAGGTCAGGTCGTGGAGCCGGCTAGAACGCGCCTGCTAGGCGGAACCAGGTGGGGCGAGCTGCCGCCGGGCGGCGGCGTAGAGAGTGTCCCGGTCCCAGTCGGGATGGGCATGCAGCAGTTCGCCGACGCGAAGCTTGATCGCTCGCTCGAGATCGGCCGCATCACGCTGTGAGCCATCGACTGCCGCAGCTTGCCGTCGAGCGCGGGCCTCAATGCCGGCCAGCTGCTCGACGAGCTGCGCACCCAGTGCGGAACCTCGGTGCGTTCGTTTGTGCTGCTGGTTCGCGAGACGCTGCGCGCGCAGATGCGCACGCGTGCGCTCGTGCCGCAACCATTTCCCGAGCCCGAAGGCCTCGAACAGCGTCGACTGTTGATTTCCACCGAGTCTT
>NZ_ASSI01000434.1:0-579 GCF_000466765.1 Burkholderia sp. AU4i
GTGATGGAGCGGCATGGCCGCGCCACGGAAATGCGGCGCGGCTGCCCCGCGTCCGTTCGATTACAAGGGTTTGATATGTCGACACCGCTGTTCGGAAAGTTGTTTGCGCAACCCGTTGCGATCGACCCTGGAACGGCAAGTACGCGGATTTATACGCACGAACGCGGCGTGGTGCTGAACCAGCCGTCGGTCGTCTGCTTCCGCAAGGCCGGCGCGACCGATGCACGGCCGACGCTCGAGGCCGTCGGCGAGCTCGCGAAGGCGCTGCTCGGCCGCGAACCGGGGCATCTCGAAGCCGTGCGGCCGATGCGGCACGGCGTGATCGCCGACGCGCACGCGGCCGAGCAGATGATCCGCAGCTTCATCGACATGTCGCGCACGCGGTCGCGTTTCGGCCGCCGCGTCGAGGTCACGCTGTGCGTGCCGTCCGATGCGACGGCCGTCGAGCGCCGCGCGCTTCGCGAGGCCGCGTTCGCGGCGGGTGTATCGGAGGTCGAACTGATCGAGGAATCGCTGGCGGCCGGGCTCGGCGCGGGCCTGCCGGTGACCGAGCCGGTCGGCTCGATGGTCGTCGACATC
>NZ_ASSI01000435.1:0-625 GCF_000466765.1 Burkholderia sp. AU4i
TGCGCCGCATGACTCGCCCAACGGAGCCGAATCGATGAAAGACCAACCCGACGGCGTGGTCCTGCCGAGCCGTGTCGTCCCCTTCCCGGCCTCGATCAGCGAAGAGGCGCGAGCCGCGTTGCAACGGCTGGTCGGCAGCGACGGCGTGCCGCTGAACGCGCTGCACGTGATGCCTGCCCCGGACGATTTCGACGCATGGATGCGCGTGAAGACGGCCGCCGACGCGCACTACGCGGCGGCCATCGAGCAGCTCGGCGGTCATCTGCGTTCAAGCGTGGAGACGATCCGGGCCGGCGCCGCGGACGTGCACGTCGCCACGCCCGAGGCAGTGGCTTCCGGCGAATGCGCGTACATCGACCTGCATGGCGGTGCGCTGGTTCTCGGCGGCGGCGCCGCATGCCGCGCCGGCGCGCAGATGCAAGCCGACCGGCTCGGCATTCGATGCTACGGCGTCGACTATCGCCTGCCGCCCGAACATCCGTATCCGGCCGCACTCGACGATTGCATCGCCGCGTATGCGTACGTGCTGGAGCGCTACGCACCGGAAAACATCGTCATCGGCGGGCGCTCGGCGGGCGGCAACCTCGCCGCCGCGATGGTGCTGCGCGCCCGCGACGAAGGGTTG
>NZ_ASSI01000436.1:0-1475 GCF_000466765.1 Burkholderia sp. AU4i
GCGCCGGCCGCGCGGCCGGCGCTCGCGGCGTCCGCCGTCGCCGTGCCGAAACCCTGACGCTTAAAAGATTCCGAGACAGACATGATCCGAACCATTCTCGCCATCGACGACTCCGCGACCATGCGTGCGCTGCTCCAGGCAACGCTGGCGCAGGCCGGCTACGACGTGACGGTGGCGCCGGACGGCGAGGCCGGCTTCGACCTGGCGGCCACCGTGCCGTACGACCTGGTGCTGACCGACCAGAACATGCCGCGCAAGAGCGGGCTCGAAGTGATCGCCGCGCTGCGCAAGCTGACCGCCTATACGGAAACACCGATCCTCGTGCTGACGACCGAAGGCAGCGACGCATTCAAGGACGCCGCGCGCGACGCGGGCGCGACCGGCTGGATCGAGAAGCCGATCGACCCCGCCGTGCTGGTCGACCTGGTCGCGACGTTGTCCGAACCGGCCGCCTCCTGACATTCACGCGACGCATTCAACCCGGGACCGGGCATGACTCTCGACATCACTCAGTTCTACCAGACATTTTTCGACGAAGCGGACGAGCTGCTCGCGCAGATGGAGCAGTTGCTGCTGAACCTCGACGTCGGTTCGCCCGACCCCGAGGATCTGGCCGCGATCTTCCGCGCCGCGCATTCGATCAAGGGCGGCGCCGCGACGTTCGGCTTTTCCGCGCTAACCGATACGACGCACATCCTCGAATCGCTGCTCGACCGCGCACGCAACCATGAGCTGACGCTGACCAAGGAAATGGTCGACGCGTTCCTCGAGACCAAGGACGTGCTGTCCGACCAGCTCGTCGACTACCGCGCGAGCGCCGAACCGGACGCGGCCGCCGCCGCGACGATCTGCGCGAAGCTCGAGCGGCTGAAGGCCGAGAGTGGGGCGGATGCGCCGGCTGCCGCTGCCGCGCCGGTCGCCGCTGCCGCTGAACCGGTCGCGCCGGCCGCTCCGGCCGCTCCGGCCGTGGAGACGGCCGCCGACGACGATCGTGCGCCCGACCACGTGGTCGAGCAGGCTGTCGCGGCTGCGCATCCGGCCGCCGATGCCGGCGCGGACGAAGGCGGCCCGCACCTGAAGATCACGCTCGTGGGCGTCGACGCGAAGGACCAGGAGCTGCTGACCGAAGAGCTCGGCAACCTCGGCCGGATCGTGGGCCGCGAGCAAGCGGGCGCCGACCTGACGCTGTGGGTCGAATCGGACGTGCCGTCCGACGACATCGTCGCCGTGTGCTGCTTCGTGATCGACGAAAGCCAGATCCGCGTCGCGCGCGGCACGGCGCCGGCCGCACCGGCCGCCGCTCATGAAGCCGCTCATGAAGCCGCGGCATCCGCTCCTGCTGCAGAACCGGCCGCCGCCGCGCAACCGGTACGCGCTGAGGTCTTCGCGCCGCAGGCCGCCGCGCAACCGGCCGCACCGGCATCGGCAGCGCCGCCCGCGCCCAGATCGGAAGAGCGTCGTGTAGGGAAAGAGTG
>NZ_ASSI01000437.1:0-725 GCF_000466765.1 Burkholderia sp. AU4i
GGCCGGCGCCTGCGGCGCGATCACGCGATGCGCGGGCGCCGCGATGCCGTGACGCTCGAGCGCCGCCACGCTGCCGGGCCCGACCACGCCGACCGGCAGCGCATTCGGCCAGATCGCGCCGTACTGCGCGAGCGCGCGGTCGATCGCGTTCGGCGACACGAAAATCACCAGCGCGTAATCGGCGAGCGCCGCGAACGCGGCGTCGAGCGGCGCCGGATCGTCGACGGGCGCAATATCGATCAGTGGGAATTCGAGCACGTCGCAACCGGCCTCGGCCAGTTGCGACGCGAGCGCGCCGGACTGGCCGTCCGGGCGCGTCAGGACAGCGGTGAACGCGCGCGCGCCGCCCGCCATCAGGCGTCGCCCTTGCCGGCGGCCTGCGAGCCCGCGAGCAGCGCCTGGACGATCTCGAGCGCGCCTTGCGCCTCGAGTTCGTCGGACACGGCGCGGCCGAGCGCGAGCGCATCGGCGACGCTCATGACGGCCCCGCGCTCCTCGGCGGTCAGCACGCGCTTGCCGTCGGTCGTCGACACGCGGCCCGTCAGGTACAGCTCGCCCGCGCGCCACACCGCATGCGCGGCGAGCGGCACCTCGCAGCTGCCGCCGAGCGCGCGCGACACCATCCGCTCGGCCTCGACCGCAAGCGCGGTCTGTGGGTCATGCAGCGGTGCGAGCCACCCGGCGACGTCGTCGCGGTGCGACGCGATCTCGATGCCGAGCGCGCC
>NZ_ASSI01000438.1:0-581 GCF_000466765.1 Burkholderia sp. AU4i
GGATGTGCCGCACGTAGCTGGTTGCTTGACCGCAGTTTCGCAGTTTCCGCAGTTCCTTTTGACTCGAGCTTTCCCAAGGAAACCCATCGTGAAGTCTTCCGGATCGGCGCGTACGGCGCGCCGCAATGCTGCCCTGTCCTCCTCCGACGCCTCGACGGACACCGTCGCCACCGCCGCGAACGGCCGTGCGAAAACGGCAACGAAACCGAAAGACCCGATACGTCAGACAAAACGCACGACGAAGGCCGCCGGCCCGGCCGCCCGCACGGCCGGTGCGACGAAGGCCGGCACCCGCACGCGCGACGACAAGGACGGCCCGCTGTTCGACGACATCCGCTTTCTCGGCCGCCTGCTCGGCGACGTCGTGCGCGAGCAGGAAGGCGACACCGTGTTCGACGTCGTCGAGACGATCCGCCAGACCGCCGTCAAGTTCCGCCGCGAGGACGACAGCGAAGCCGCGCAGACGCTCGAGAAGAAGCTGCGCAAGCTGACGCCGGAGCAGACGGTGAGCGTCGTGCGCGCGTTCAGCTATTTCTCGCACCTCGCGAACATCGCGGAAGACCGCCACCACAACCGCCGCC
>NZ_ASSI01000439.1:0-614 GCF_000466765.1 Burkholderia sp. AU4i
GATCACGTAACCCACGCCGCCCGTGAGCAGCGTGCCGCCGATCACGGTCGCGGCGATCGCGTCGAGCTCCATCCCCTGCGCCTGCAGCCCGTAGCCCGACAGCACGTACAGCGTGAACACCACGCCGCCGAGCGCCGAGCAGAAGCCGCTCAGCGCGTACACGCCGATCTTCGTGCGCGCGACCGGCAAGCCCATCAGCAGCGCCGAACGTTCGTTGCCGCCGACCGCATACACGTTGCGGCCGAACCGCGTGAAATGCGCGACGTAGATCGCGGCGGCCAGCGTCGCGAGCGCGATCAGCGCGCCCGCGCTCAGCGTGCCGCCGCCGACCGGCACGCTGATGCCCGCGATCGCATGAAACGTCGGCTCGTTGATCGTGATCGACTGCGTCGTGATCAGGAAGCACGCGCCGCGCGCGAGAAACATTCCGGCGAGCGTCACGATGAACGGCTGCAGCCGGAAGTAATGGATCAGCGCGCCCATCGCCGCGCCGTACAGCGCGCCGAATGCGAGCACGAGCGGCACGATGATCCACACGGGCCAGTGCAGCCGCTCGGCGCCGACCGCGCAGAAGATCGTTGTCAGCGCAACGACCGAGCCGACCGACAGGTCGA
>NZ_ASSI01000440.1:0-1246 GCF_000466765.1 Burkholderia sp. AU4i
ACGTGGCCGGCGGCACGCGCGTCGCCGTGCTCGAGGTCGTAAGGCGCGACGAGCGTGCCGTCCGGTGCGAGCAGCGTGCCGGGGAGCGCCAGCGCGTCGTCGTGCGACAGCGCGGCGGCAGGGGGCGCGGCGTGCGTGCTCACCGTCATCCGCCGCGCGCGCGGCGGCCCTGTTCGCGGATCTGTTCGAGGGTCGCGGCCGGCGTGCTGGCGTCCTGCGGGATGCGGATCTCGATCAGCGCGGGCAGCCCGCAGGTCAGCGCGCGTTCGAGCGCGGGCGCGAAATCGGCGGTGCGCTCGACGGTCTCGCCATGCGCGCCGAATGCGCGCGCATACGCGGCGAAATCGGGATTCGTGAGCCCCGTGCCGTGCACGCGGCCCGGGTAGTTGCGCTCCTGATGCATGCGGATCGTACCGAAATGGCCGTTGTTGACGACGATTGCCACGATGTTCAGCCCGTACTGCATCGCGGTCGCGAGTTCGTTGCCGGCCATCATGAAGCAGCCGTCTCCCGCGAGCGCGACGACGGCGCGCGACGGGTACAGCGACTTCGCGGCGAGCGCGGCCGGCAGCCCGTAGCCCATCGCGCCGCTCGTCGGCGCGAGCTGCGAGCGGAAGTGCCGGTACGCGAAGTGGCGATGCAGCCAGATCGCATAGTTGCCGGCGCCGTTGGTCAGGATCGCGTCGTGCGGCAGGCGCTCGCGCAACTGCACCATCACGTCGCCGAGCTGGACGTCGCCGGGCATCGGCAGCGGCGCATGCCATTCGCGATACGCGCGATGCGCGTCGGCGGCGCTGCCGGCCCACGCGGGATGCTCGGGCGGCTCGAGCGCGGCGAGCGGCGCGGCGATCTCGGGCATCCCGGACACGATCGGCAGGTCGGCCGCATACACGCGGCCGAGCTCGTCCGCGCCCTGGTGCACGTGAACCAGCGTCTGGCGTGTCTTCGGGATGTCGAGCAGCGTGTAGCCGCCGGTCGTCGCTTCGCCGAGGCGCGGCCCGATCACGAGCAGCAGGTCGGCGTCGCGGATGCGCTTCGCGAGCGCGGGGTTGATCCCGAGCCCGACGTCGCCCGCATAGTTCGGGTGCGCGTTGTCGATCGTGTCCTGGTAGCGGAACGCGCAGGCCACCGGCAACTGCCAGCGCTCGACGAAGGTGCGCAGGTTCGCGCACGCGTCGGGCGTCCAGCCGCTGCCGCCGACGATCGCGAACGGACGCTCGGCGCGCGCGAGCCGCTCGCGCAGCTC
>NZ_ASSI01000441.1:0-2732 GCF_000466765.1 Burkholderia sp. AU4i
AGGTTGCGCGGCCAGCCGGCCGGATGCGCGCCGTCCGCGAAACCGCGCGCCCGCATCTGCCCGGCAACGTGCGCCGCGTCGCGCGCGAGCACGACCGTCACGTCGCGCGTGCGCGCCTGCCGCGCGCTCTCCCACACGAGCGCATCGCAGGCCGGCGTGCCGCCGGCCGCGTAGATCGCGTACAGGCCGCCGGCTTCCAGCTGTGTCCACGCGTCGGGCAAGCCGTCGATCGCGAGCCGGCTCACCGTGCCGGCGCGGCCGCCGGCCGGCCCCGCGCCCAGCAGCGCACGCAGGCGGCCCAGCAGGCCGGCGGCGCCGAGCGCGGGACGGGTGGCATCGATTTCCGTATTCACGGCGCGTTCCCCTAGTAATCCGAATAAAGCCGCACGGGTGTCGGCGTGACGAGCCAGCTGCGTTGCGCACGGGCGTCGAACGCATAGCGCAGGTACACGAGCGCCGAACTCGGCGCGTAGTCGTGCGACCGGTCGACGTGCAGCTGCGCGCCGACGCTCAGGTGCGGGTTCACGCGATACTCGACGATCCCGTTGATGCCGTACGAGAACGACACGCCGCGCGTCGAGCTGCCCGCGTACACGAACCCGGCCGCCACCTGCGCGGCCCGCTGGTCCGAGAACGTCGGGTAATACAGCGAATCCTTCTCGTAGCTGTTCGAGATCCCGCCCGTGACGGTCAGGTCCCACGACAGTGCATCGTGCCGCCCCGCCCATTCGATCGGCACGCCGAGCGACAGGTAGCGCTGCGGGCTGTAGTAACCTCCCTGCCCGTACGTGTAGTAGCGCAGGTTCTGCGCGTAGTGCCACGCGTTGCCGACGAGCCCCGTGCTGACCTTCATCGTCGCGCGTTCGTACACGGGCACCGTGAAGCCGGTGCGCAGCGTGACTTCCGCGTTGCGCTCGACGTTGCGGCCGGACAGCACGCCCGCGCCGAGTTCCGCGAACAGGTTCGTGCGGCCGACGTCGACCGACGCGCGCAGGTTCACGCCGTCGCGGCGCACGCCGCCCCAGACCGCGCCCGTCCACGGGTCGCGCATCCCCGCGTACGACAGCACGCTGCTCGTTTCCGGCCGCCGCGACGCGTTCACCGAGAAGCTGGCCGGGCCTGCGTCGAACCGGTAACGCACGCCGCCGACGAGGTAATGCACGGGAAAACCGAGCGGCGACGTGCCGAGGTCGACGCGCCATGCGTCCGACAGATAACCGGCGCCGAGCGCGACGCCCGTCGTCGACTGGTGCCGCGAACCCGGCGGATTCGCGATCGATGCGGGCGTCAGCGCGTTCTGCGCCTTGAGCGTCGCGAACGTGCCGAAGGTCTTGAGCGAATACGCATTCGGGTCGCTCGTATCGAGCGTGCCCGGGTCGAGATGCACGGTGTCGATCTGCGCGAACACGTGGCCGTCGTAGCGGACCGGCATCTGCATGTAGATCGGCACCTGCTGCGCGCGATACGAAGAGATGCCTTCGTCGCCCGACTTGTAGGCAGGCGTCCAGCCGGTCTCGATCTCGGGATTGCGCCGCTGCTCGAGATCCGCGAACGCGGCCTGCGCGGGCGTCAGGCCGTCACGGCCCGGGCTCACGCCCGTCGCGCGCTCCTGCGATTGCGACAACCGGTACAGCGACGCCGCGTCGTCATAGCGGCCCTGTGCCTCGGCCACGCGCCCGGCCGCGACCGTCACGTCGGCGCGCGCCGGATACGCGGCATGCAGCCGGTCGGTCACCTGCGCGGCTTCGTCCGCGCGGCGCAGCGCGTTCAGGCGGCGCACGGCCGACAGTTGCGTGTCGACGTCGTCGTCCGGCGTGCGCGCGAGCACCGCCTGCACGCGCGCCAGCGCGGCGGCACGGTTGCCGCTGTCCTCGTCGATGCGTGCCAGCGCGAGCTGCGTATCGGCATCGTCCGGCGTGCGCGCGACGACCGGCGCGAGCGCATCGCGTGCCGCGTCGTAACGGCCTTGCGCGCGCTCGAGATCGGCCCGTTCGAGCGCATGACGCTTGTCCGCGCGGCCGGCCGGGCTCGCACGATCGAGCAGCTTGCGCGCCTGTGCGTAGTCCTGCCGTGCGATCGCATCGTCGGTCTGCCGCAACACGAGCCGCAGCGACTGGTCCTCGATCCGCGCGGTCTGCGCGGGCGTCAGCGACGGTTCCCGGCGCAGCGTGTCGAGCCACGCAGCAAGTGTGTCGTCGCGCCCCGCGCTGCCGAGCAGGTCGCCATAGCGCAGCCGCACGTCCGTATCGGCTTCACGCGGGTGCGCGACGATCCAGTCGTGCAGCGGTGCGAGGCCGCGATCCGGTTCGCCCGCGTCGATCCACTGCGCGCCGATCGCGGCGAGCATGTCGGGATCGTCCGGCGCGCTCGCCTGGGCCTGCGCGAGCGACGCGGCGAACGCCGTGCGGTCGCCGCGCGCGAGCGCACCACGTGCGTCGGCCAGCGCGCGTTGCGCATCGAGCTTGCGCGCGAGCGCGCGCATTCCGTCCGTACGATGCGCGTCGTCGACCGGCGCGAGCGCGGCCTGCGCGCCCGCCGCGTCGTCGACGGAGTTGCGATACAGCGCGGTCGCGTAGCGCATCTCGGGCGTCGCGCCTTGCGCGAGCCCGTCGTCCATCACCGTGCGGCCGAGCTGCGGCAGCCCCATGTCGCGATAAAGGCGCGCGAGCGCGAAGCGCGTCCACGGCGCGTCGGGCGCCGCGCGCACGGCCGCCTCGTAGCGCTGCGCGGCG
>NZ_ASSI01000442.1:0-759 GCF_000466765.1 Burkholderia sp. AU4i
GGCGTGGCGCCGCCTGCCGGTGTCTCGTCGGACGGCGCGCCCGGCGCCGCGAGCGGGCCGTGCCACAACAGTTCGATCTGCGCGCCGTTCGGTTCGGTCTGCACGAGCCGCGCGGGCAGCCAGCCGAGCGACGGTGCGAGCCACATGTCGATGCGGCGCGTGTCGCCGTCGCGCCGCGGCAGGCGCATGAAGTGCCGCGCGCCGATGATGCCGGCCTGCGTCTGCACCTGCTCGTCGCCGATCACGGTGATCGGCCAGGTCTCGCCGCTGTTGTTGTCGATCACGAAGAACTGCTGCGTGACGCCCGGCCTGTACGCAGACGGATTGCCGCGCACGAGCCCCGACAGCTGCATCAGCATGCTGAAGCGGTCCTGTATGCCGTCGGGCAACGGTGCGTTGTTCGGCGTGCGCGTGAACACGACCTGCCGGATCTCGCGATTGAAGATCGCGATGTCTTCCGGACGCTTGCCGCGCTTCTCGACGTAACGGTCGGGCGCGACGCCGAACGCGTCGATGCGGCCTTCGCTGCGATAGGAGAACGGGCCGACGAACGGCACGGGCATCGACACCGACAGGTCGTAGGTGCGCCCGTCGGTACGCCAGTGGATCGTGCCGATCATGTTCTGCATGCCGTTGTAGAACGTGTCGTACTGCAGGTCGCCGGACGGCGGCGCGATGAACTTCACGCCGTTCGTCGCGGGGCCCGGTGTCGTGGCGCCGGCGGCGCTGGCGGCGCTGGCGGCACCCGCGGCCGACGCG
>NZ_ASSI01000443.1:0-651 GCF_000466765.1 Burkholderia sp. AU4i
CATCCCGACCGACCAGATCAATTCGCAGCGCATCAGCACGTCGACGTCGTTGACGCATCAGGAGCGCGGGTTCCACCTGTTCGGGCTGCCGCTGTCGGGCGAGACCAAGCTCGCGTACGACTTCACGCGCGAGCAGGCGTTCCTGCCGGTCGATATGCCGGGCGGCATACCGACGCGCAACGATTCCGCGCTCTCGCTGCATCAGTCGGCGACGCTCGGCAGCGTGACGATGTTCCTCGCCGGGCGACATGAAATCATCGCCGGGCAGTCGGTGAATACGGGTAACGCGGCGCTGTCGTGGGCGATCACGCCGGTGTATACGGCGCGCGTGTCGTACGGCAATGCGTTCAAGCTGCCGACGTTCAACGACCTCTACTACCCCGGCTACGGCAATCCGGATCTCAGCCCGGAACGCAACACGTCGGTCGAGGCCGCGGTCGATGCGAACACGTCGTACGGCACGTTCACGGCCGCGATCTACGACACGCGGGTCACCAACCTGATCGCGTACAACCCGGCGACGTTCTCGCCGATGAACATCGGTCGCGCGCATATTCGCGGGATCGACCTGTCGTACAAGGGGACGATCGGCCGCTCGACGCCGGTGAGCGTCGCGGTCGGGATCCTCAATCCGCAGGACGAGACCAACGA
>NZ_ASSI01000444.1:0-595 GCF_000466765.1 Burkholderia sp. AU4i
TTGGCTCCCAAGGTGGAATGGCCTACCGATATGGATCACGAGTCGCGGACAGCACCGTGAATGCTTATGTCTGACAGGAGCGATGGCTCTGGCTTCGCAGCTATCGAAATCACCGAGGATGCCTCATGGCGAAACCTAAGCTCAATCCCCCTTGCCCAGGATGGCAACGTGATCTACCAGGACCGAACGAACCTATCGATGAAAGTCCGACGATTATGCGGCAGTCGCCAACGCATCTCGATTCGATCTACATGGATATTCCGAGAAATGTATCGACTGTGCGCGGGCTAGTATTTTGTTGTGCAGTAATCGCGGCACTGACGACCGCCTGGTATATATTTTTTACCGGGTGGCTCATTTTTATTTTAAGGGCGTTTGATACTTGGACGACGCTGGCGCGCATCGGCGTCACTTTGCTGGATATAGTCACTGTTGTATTTGGTGTCTGGGGGACATGTGTTCTTTATCGCGCGGACGTGTCTCCACCACGTGATCTGCCTCTACGCTTCAACCGCGTGCGCCGCAAAGTGTACGTGTACGGTTTTCACTCGGTCTGGTGGAATCCGTTCACACGCTGGTACGTCACTACGGCGAG
>NZ_ASSI01000445.1:0-859 GCF_000466765.1 Burkholderia sp. AU4i
CGCGGCTGCCGTCGTTCACGCAAACGATTTCGAAGCGCGTGGTGTCGATCGATTCGAGGATGGGAAGGGCGGTCGCGAAGAATGCCTCGATCGCTTCCGCCTCGTCGTGGAAGGGTACGACGAGCGATACCAACGGCTTTCGGGTGTGCCTGGACATATGTCCCCCCGTGAGATCCGGTCTGCGCCGCATTGTCTGGTCCTGATGTCGCCGAACTCCCGGAAACAGCTCCGGATCGGCGCAGTTTTGTGTGTTTTCTGTTTGTAATGTCCTGATTCGTTTGCCGTGAACGGCGGCGGCAAGCGGTCGGATCATTGTACGCACGAGTGACGCGGTCGTGACAACGTGCGCGGGTTTGCTCGGGGGAGGGATTTCAGCGATATGGCAGCGCGCTTCGGTGCTGTCGGGAACCGCAACCGCCGCAGATGCAACGGTTGGCATGTCGATTCGATAACGACGGTGACGGGTATGCAAGTCCGGGATCTGACAGGCGCGCCGCCGGACTACTGCGTCGCGATCGCACAGGGTCACAACGCCCTGCGCGCCGATGCGTCCGGGTGTACGTCGATTCGCGCGGCGGGCGCGGCGCTGGCTTCGTTCGTGCCGTCGACATCGTGGACGGACGGCGGCCCGATCGTCGAGCGGCTGCCGTTCGCCGCTTTCGAGCGCGAGGGCGGCCGTGGCGCATGGCGGGCCGTGCTGCACCGGGCCGTGCCGGCCGCGGGCGAGCGCTGCACGTTCAACCAGTCGGGGCCGACGCTGCGGGTCGCCGCGATGCGCACGCTCGTCGCCTCCACGGTCGGCGACGACGCGCCGGATCTCGACATGCCGCGGCCGCGCTGAACGCTGAACGCCGCCACG
>NZ_ASSI01000446.1:0-511 GCF_000466765.1 Burkholderia sp. AU4i
AGCGAATGGACCGAGCGCGCCGCGCGGCCGGCGGACCAGCGGCGCCGCATGTCCGACCCGGACTGGCAGGGCGGTGCGCGCTCGCCCGCATGGGACGCCGAACGCGGCTACCGCGAACCGGGCCGCCGAGCGGAGGGCAGTGAAGGCCCGTATGGCGGCGACCGCCCGGAATTCCGCGGTCATTTCCGGATGGGCCGGTACGGCGGCGAGCACGATCGTGGCGACCCGCGAGACCCGCCGCGCTACGGCGGCTACGCGCCCGACCCGTCGCGGTACGGCGGCGACGCCGAACGCGACGCACTGCGCCATCGTCGCGGGCCGAAAGGCTATACGCGTTCGGACGAGCGCATCCGCGAGGACGTGTGCGAGCGGCTTGCGCATGCGCTCGACATCGACGTGAGCGACGTCACCGTGCAGGTGCAGGACGGCTGCGTCGTGCTGGACGGCACCGTGCCGTCACGCTGGATGAAGCACGACATCGAGGATCTGGCCGACGGCTGCTTGGGCGTGC
>NZ_ASSI01000447.1:0-515 GCF_000466765.1 Burkholderia sp. AU4i
ATAAATTGCTCCTTATTGATAAATCAGTTATTGTGATTTGGTTTCGGAATCAATCCCGGCCAATGATTGCTAAATCGAATTAGCGAATGAATTCTAGGTACCGTTTGTTACGGCAGCATGGCACTCATGGATTCCTTTGCTCTTAGCAGGCTGCTGAAAAACTGGCCGACGGAGACGGTCGAGCAACGGGTAGCAAGGACAATTTGAGCACCCGATCTGACTGAGAACGATGCGAGGCACCGACACCTTCACCGAGAGCCTGTTCACCATGCGCAAGCTGGAGGACTTCGTGCCGGCACGGCACCCGCTGCGCGAGATTCGCAAGACGGCCAATGCGGCGCTGGACAAGCTGGGGCCAACGCTGACGGGGATGTATGCAGCCGAGGTCAAGGGCGGACGGCCGAGCATCGCGCCGGAGAAGCTGCTGCGCGCCATGCTGCTGCAGGTGCTGTTCAGCGTGCGATCTGAGCGGCAGCTGATGGAGCAGGTGCACTACAACCTGCTGTTCCGCTGGT
>NZ_ASSI01000448.1:0-3530 GCF_000466765.1 Burkholderia sp. AU4i
CGTGCAGGTCGAACAGCGCGGCGCGCAGCCCGCTGCCGCGCCGGATGCGCGCCGCGGCGGGCCAGCGCCGGTGATGCACGACCAGGCCCGCGACGATGAGCACGAGCAGCACGATCCCCCACAGGCTGACGAAGATCCGCCCGGGAAAGCCCGCGAACAGCGTCTTGTGCAGCGTGACGAGCAACGCCGCGCGTCCGCCGTCGGCCAGCCGCTCGCCCGTCGCCGGGTCGAGCGCCAGCGTGCAGGCCTGCCGCGCGTCGCAGAAACGGATCGCCGGATCGTCCGGTTGCGGCAGCACGATGCGCGCATCGCGCAACGGCACGCCGAGCGCCGCCGCGCGCGCGACGAGCGTATCGAGCGGCAGCGCCGGCCGCGCGACGGCGACCGGCGGCGGCCGCCACCAGCCCTGCATCGAATCGGTCGCGAGACTCCACGTGCCGCTGAACAGCACGACGAACAGCACCACGCCGAACAGCGCACCGGCGCCGCGATGCAGCGCGCGCCAGCGCGAACGCGATGAAGCGTCCATGTCAGCGCCCTCCCCAGAACATCGCGCACGGCACGAGCACCGCGAGCCACAGGCAGGCGCGCCACGCGGCCTGCCGCTGCCCGGGCGCGACGAGCACCCACAGCAGCGCGGCGACACCCGCGGCCAGCGACAGCAGCACCGCCGCGTAGAGCCGGTTCAGGCCGTCGGCCGGGTAATGACGGGCCAGCGTGACCGCCAGCGCGACCGCGCCCGGCAGCACACCTGCGATCGCGAGCGCCGCCCGCGTCCCCCAGCCGCCCGCCATCAGAACTGCCCGCGCACGGTCAGCATCACGTTGCGCGGTTCCCCGTAGCGGTTGTTCCAGCCCGGCTGGCTCAGGCTCAGGTAGTACTTGCGGTCGAACAGGTTGTTGACGTTGACGGCCGCGCTCCAGTGCTTGTCGTAGCGATAGCCGAGCCGCACGCTGGCGAGCGCGTAGCCGCCCTGGCTCATCGTGACGCCGTTCGCCTGCGCCGAGTAATTGCTCTGCACCTGCACGCCGCCGCCGATGCTCCAGCGCCGTTCCTGCCACGGCAGGTCGTAGTTGGTCCACAGCCGGAACAGGTGGCGCGGGTTCAGCAGCGGCGCGAACGTGCCCGCGTTCGCGAGGTTGTCCGCATAGCGCATCGTGTCGTACGTATAGCTCGCCCACACGCTCCACCACGGCGTGATGCGGCCGTTCGCCTCGAACTCGAAGCCCTGGCTGCGCACGCTGCCGCCGTTCACGTAGTAGCAGTTCGGCCCCGCGCACGGATGCGCGAGATCGACCTGCGGATTGTTGTCGAGATCGATGCGGAACGCCGCGAGCGACACGTTCAGCTTGCCGCCCGCCAGTTCGCCCTTCACACCCGTCTCGTAGGTGCGCCCCTTCACCGGCGTCAGGATGCCGCCGCCCCACATCGACTTGGTTTGCGGCTGAAACACTTCCGCATAACTCGCGTACCACGACCAGTCGCGCGCGAAATCCCAGATCAGCCCGCCGTACGGCGTGAACTGGTGGCCGGTGTTGTAGTGCGCGCCGAGGCTGTCCTGGTTCCACCAGCTCATCCGGCCGCCGAGCACGAGCGTGACGGGTTCCGCGAGCTTGATGCGGCCGAGCCCGTACACGCCCTTCTGCGACACGTCGTTCTGCTGCGACTGCTGGTACGGGCCGACGCCCGGCTCGGGCACGCTGCCCGGGTTCCAGCGGTAGACGTTCACCGGCATGCCGGCCACGTTGCCGAGCAGCTGCGCCGACATCTGCCCGCTGCTGCTGTTCGCGTAGGTCACGCCGAACAGCAGGTCGTGCGTCAGCCCGAACGCATGCACCGGGCCCTGCACGTTCGCATCGATGCTGCGGCTGTAGCTGCTGAACTGGTACGCGCCGCCCGTCAGTGCGCCGCCCGCACCGGTCGACGGATCGATCGCGCCGTACGAGCCCGCGTATTTCAGGTCGGAACGCACGCTCTGGTATTCGCCGCTGACCTTCGCTTTCCAGCCGGCGCCGAGCTTCTGCTCGACCGACGCGAACGCGCGCGTCGTGTCCCAGTCGAAGTGGCCCCACGCCGTGTCGAGGAACGTCGAGCGCGACAGGCCGAGGCTCGACCCGTCGCGCGCCATCGGCACGCCGGACATGTCGGGCACCGAGCGCGTCGTCTGGTACTGCGCGCCGAACGTGAGCAGCGTGTCGCGCGTCACGTCGACTTCCGTGATGCCGTAGATCGAGCGCGTGTCCTGTTTCGCATGGTCGTAGAAGAAATGACGATCCTCGTATGCGGCGACGAGCCGGCTGCGCACGGTGCCGGCCGCATTGAGCGGGCCGCCGATGTCGGCTTCTGCGCGGTAGCGGTCCCAGCTGCCGACGCTCACGCTCGCGTTCGCGGAGAACTGGTACTGCGGCCGCTTGCGCACGAGGTTGACCGTCGCGGCCGGGTTGCCCGAGCCGTGCAGCAGGCCGTTCGCGCCGCGCAGGATCTCCACGCGCTCGTACACGGAGATGTCCTGCGGCGCGCTCGCCATGTCGCCGATCACCACCGGCACGCCGTCGAATTCGAACGAATCGACCTTGAAGCCGCGCACGAAATACGCGGTGGTGAGCAGCACGTACGGCTGCACGGTCACGCCCGCCGATTGCTGCATCACCTCGTCGAGCGAATACAGGTTCTGCTGGTCGATCCGTTCGCGCGTCGTCACGCTGACCGACTGCGGAATCTCCCGCAACGCCAGCGGCATCTTGCCGACCGTCGCCACGGCCGGATCGTCGGCCACGCCGCGCGACGCGGTCACGGAAATCGCCTTCAGTTCGCCCGCGGCAGGCTTCGCGGCGGTCGTTTCCTCCTTCCGGACTTCCGCGCCGGCCGCCGGCGCCGTATCGGCGAACGCCGCCGCCGGATGTGCGGCGATCAGCAGGCCGAGATACAGCGACGGGCGCCAGCGCCCTCGCCCCGGACGGGCGACGCGCGCGCCCTTCGTCATCGATCTCCCAGGTTCCAGCACCTCGTACCGCATTCACGCCCCCGTATTTGATAATCATTCTCATTATCAAATAGAACCGGCAGGCCATTTTTCGATCGAGGGGCTTTTCCTATCGATTCCGGGCACGCCGGCCCGCATTGTTCACGTCAGTGTTCGGATTCGGCCGGCCGGGCTTCCGCGTTCGAAGCGCCCACAGCGTCCTCTGCGTCGTTAGCCTCCAGATCGTCCGGCGGCAGGCCGTCGAGCCCCGGCCCCGCGCGGGCGAAGGCCGCGTACCACGCATCGGTCTCGACCAGCTGCGCGTGCGTGCCGGTCGCCCGCACGCGGCCCGCGTCGAGCACGACGATCGTGTCGGCGGCCGCCGCGAGCGCCGGCTGGTGCGTGACGACGATGCGCGTGCGCTGCCCGCGCAGCGCGACGAGGCTGTCGCGCACGCGCCGCGCACTCGATTCGTCGAGGCTCGCGGTCGGCTCGTCGAACATCAGTACCGGCGCACGCGACAGCAGCGCGCGCGCCAGGCACGCCCGCTGGCGCTGCCCGCCCGACA
>NZ_ASSI01000449.1:0-560 GCF_000466765.1 Burkholderia sp. AU4i
TGTTAGTGGCAAAGAGCAATTCGACCTGCGATGAAATTGGATTTATTTCATGAAGTTGCAAATCTCACTTCCTCAGACCATTGAAAGATTGGCGGATCATTCGTTCCATCCCAGAAAGCCGACCATGTTCTCGACCCGAAGATGTACTAGAGGATGTCCAAGCGATACGCTTCTGGTGAAGCAGGGAACTCAGTTTAGACAGGATATTTCGCAAGACTAGCTGGACAACGGCTGCTTGGGTCGTTAGTGAAGTTGAAGTTGAAGTTGACCCCATTTCACGGACACCTTATTGTTCTTGCAGAAGGAGTCCGAAGTGAGCAAACCACATACCCCCAAGCCACCTTATCCAGCGCAATTTCGTGAGCAAATGATTGAACTGGTTCGTGCCGGACGCAAGCCCGGCGAACTGGCCCGTGAGTTTGGCTGCCATGCCACCAGCATCCTGAACTGGGTGCGTCAGGCCGATGCGTCCAGCGGTGTTGTCCCTGGAGAGGCCGGTGCGTTGAGTGCCAGCGAGCGCCAGGAACTCATCGAGCTAGGGGTCGTCTCAGAAAACGGAA
>NZ_ASSI01000450.1:0-620 GCF_000466765.1 Burkholderia sp. AU4i
CCGTCGTCCGCGCGTTCGATCGACTCGACCACCGCCCGCGCGTGGATCGTGACGCCCTGCTTCGTCATCTCGTCGGTGAGGAACTGGCGCACGTCGTCGTCGAAGCCGCGCAGGATCTTTTCGCCGCGATAGAACAGGTCGACGTGGCTGCCGAAGCCGTTGAAGATGCCCGCGAACTCGACCGCGATATAACCGCCGCCGACCACCGCGATGCGTGCGGGCCGCGCGGCGAGCGACAACGCCTCGCGCGACGTGATCGCATGTTCGATGCCGGGCCGCGCCGGCATCGACGGGCGCGAGCCGGTCGCGATCGCGATGTGGCGCGCGCGGATCGGGCGTTCGCCGATCGCGACCGTGTGCGCATCGACGAGCGTCGCGCGCCCGGCGTGCATCTCGACGCCCGATTGCCGCAGCAGGTTGATGTAGATGTCGCTGAGCCGGTTGATCTCGCGGTCCTTCGCGGCGATCAGCGCGGGCCAGTCGAGCGTGCCGGCGCCGAAGGTCCAGCCGAAGCCCTGCGCGTCCTCGACTTCGTGCGGGTAGTGCGATGCGTAGACGAGCAGCTTCTTCGGGATGCAGCCGCGCAGCACGCAGGTGCCGCCGATCTGCTCTTCTTCCGC
>NZ_ASSI01000451.1:0-621 GCF_000466765.1 Burkholderia sp. AU4i
TGGCAGGGCGAGCCGCTCGCCGGCAAGACGCTGCTCGTGTGGGGCGAGCAGGGGCTCGGCGACGTGCTGCAGTTCTGCCGCTTCGTCGCGCCGCTCGCCGAGCGCGTGCATCGCGAGGGCGGCCGGCTCATATGGAACACGTTTCCGCAGGTGGGCACGCTGATGCAGCGCAGCCTCGGCGCGCATGCGGATGCGTTCAGCGCGGGCGGCGGCGTCGACGTGCTGCCCGCCTTCGATTACGAAGTACCGCTGATCGGCCTGCCGCTGATGCTCGGCATGGAAGCGTCGACGCTCGCGTCGTCGGTGCCGTACCTGCATGCCGATCCGCCCGCGCGCGACGCGTGGCGCGCGCGGCTCGCGGGCGACAGCCGGCTGAAGGTCGGGCTCGTGTGGACGGGCAGCGCGGGGCACCAGCGCAATCCGTTCCGGCGCGTCGGGCTCGAGCGTTATGCCGACGCATTCCGCGGGATCGACGGCGTCGCGTTTCATTCGCTGCAGCCGGGTGCGCAGGCGGATGTCGCGGCGGCGCGCGCGGCCGGCTTCGCGATCGAGGACTTCACGGCGGAACTGACGAGCTTCGACGATACGGCCGCGTTCATCGGCGCGCTGGATCTCGTGATC
>NZ_ASSI01000452.1:0-529 GCF_000466765.1 Burkholderia sp. AU4i
TCATCGTGTTCGACGACGCCGAGCTCGATGCCGCGGTCGACGGGTTGATGGCCGCCAAGTTCCGCAACGGCGGGCAGACTTGCGTGTCGCCGAATCGCGTCTACGTGCAGGCCGGCGTCTACGACGCATTCGCCGCGAAGCTCGCGGCGCGCGTCGCCGCGCTGAAGGTCGCGCCGGCGACCGACCCTGCCGCGCAGATCGGCCCGATGATCAACGCGCGTGCGGTGGACAAGATTGCCCGCCACGTCGGCGACGCCATCGAGCGCGGCGCGCGCGTGCTCGCCGGCGGCAAGCGTCTGGTCGAACTCGGTGCGAACTATTACGCGCCGACGGTGCTCGCCGACGCCACCGCCGACATGCAGCTGACCTGCGAGGAAACCTTCGGCCCGGTCGCCGCGCTGTTTCGCTTCGACACCGAGGACGAAGCGGTCGATGCCGCGAACGACACGCCGTTCGGGCTCGCCGCGTATTTCTACACGCAGGACGTGCGGCGCATCGCGCGCGTGTCGGCGCGGCTCGAAACGGGCAT
>NZ_ASSI01000453.1:0-927 GCF_000466765.1 Burkholderia sp. AU4i
CGCCTGCTCCTTGCCGCCGAACTGATCGAGGAAGAGTTCCGCGACCGTCGACTGGTACACCTTCCACATCTTCTTGCGCAGCGTGCGCCCCTTGTCGGTGATGCTCGCGTACGCGGCGCGGCCGTCGTCCGCCGAACGGGCGCGCGTGACGAGCCCTTCCTGTTCGAGCCGGTCGACCAGCCGCGTGAGGTTGTAACGCTCGATCGCGAGCACGTCGGCCAGCTCGTGCATCCGGCGCGTGCCGTCGGGCCCGCTCTCGAGCCCCCACAACGCGTCGTACCACGCATACGCCGGCAGGCCGGCAGCCGCGAGGCGGCGCTCGATTTCGCGAATCATCGTCCGGTGCGCGCGGACGAACGAGAACCACAGATCGGGTTCGGGTGCGCTCATGTCAGGTCGTTCCTCTCATTGAATTGCAGTTGCAATTAAATTTTACCTCGATAACAATTGCCGCCATACGATTGCAATTGCAATCATCTGCCCGCCGATCGACGGGCGTCCCGTCGCGCGATACGGCGCCACGACCGCCGCCCCGCGCAGCCTTATGCTTCTGGAGACATTGCATGACCGCACCTCTCGCGCTACCCGACATCGACCCGCAGGAAACCCGCGAATGGCTCGATGCGCTCGAATCCGTGATCGCGCTCGAAGGCCGCCCGCGCGCGCATTACCTGATCGACCGGCTTTCCGACCTCGACGCGGCGCGCCACGGCGACCTGCACGGCCGCGTGACGACCGCGTACGTGAACACGGTGCCGCGCGAACGGCAGCCGGCCTATCCGGGCGATCTCGCGCTCGAACGGCGCCTCAACGCGATGATTCGCTGGAACGCGATGGTGATGGTGCTGCGTGCCGGCCGGCATTCGAACGTCGGCGGCCACATCGCGAGATCAGATCGGAAGAGCACACGTCTGAACTCCAGTCACC
>NZ_ASSI01000454.1:0-617 GCF_000466765.1 Burkholderia sp. AU4i
GCGGATAACGCGAGCCGTCCTGCGCGTGATGCACGTAGTGGAATTCGCACACCGACGTATAACCGCACTTGAGCATCTCGACGTACAGCCAGCGCGCGATCGCGGCGAGCGCGTCGGGCGTGATCTTCAGCGCGAAGCGGTACATCAGGTCGCGCCAGCTCCAGAAGCTGTCGGCCGGATTCGCGCGGTATTCGGTGAGCCCCGCCATCGCGCGCTGGAACGCGTGCGAATGCAGGTTCGGCATGCCGGGCAGCACCGGCCCGGCCGCATGCGCGACGCCTGCCGGGGCGTCGGTGTCGGGCGTCACGCCGGTCAGCGTGCCGGCCGCGTCCCAGCGCAGCAGCACGTTACGGCGCCAGCCGTCGGGCAGGTATGCATGGTCGGCGAACAACAGGGTGTCGGTCATAAGGCTATCTATCCATTCATCCGGCGAAACACGGTCGTGCCGCCGCGTACGACCTGCTCGCACAGCGGCCGACCGATCCAGTAGGCGAGCTCGGCCAGCGAGCCGACCGACCATGCGGCGAAATCGGCCTGGCGACCGACCTCGAGCGCGCCGTGGCGATCCGCGCGGCCGAGCGCCGCGGCCGCGTGGCGCGTCACGCCCTGCAACACTT
>NZ_ASSI01000455.1:0-1465 GCF_000466765.1 Burkholderia sp. AU4i
GCGCCGAGCATGTCGCGCAGCGCGACGATCTGGCCGGGGCACGCGAGCACGAAGCCTGCGCGGATGCCGGCGAGCCCGAAGAACTTGCCGACCGACCGCAGCACGACGAGCCCCGGGCGATCGACCTGCGGCGCGAGCGACTGCGTCGCGCCCGTATCGGCGAACGCCTCGTCGACGATCAGCGTGCCGCCGCGCGCCGACAGTTGCGCATGCCAGCCGAGCAGGCGTTCGGGCGGCACGAATTCGGCGGTCGGATTATTCGGATTCCCGACGATGACGTGGCGCAGCGTCGCAGGCAACGTGTCGGCGCCGACGTCGAGCGCGACGACGCGATGGCCGTGTCGCGCGAAAGCGGGCGCGTATTCGCCGTACGCGAGCGTCGCGACGCCGGCGTCGCCGGCCGGCAGCAGCGCGGGCAATGCGCGGATCGCAGCCTGGCTGCCGGCCACCGGCAGCACGTGCGCGGGATCGGGCGCGTGGTAGTACTGCGCGGCGTGGGCCGCGAGGCCGTCACCGTCGTCGGGCAGCCGGCGCCATGCGTCGGCCGGGACGGGCGGCACCGGATAGCCGACCGGATTGATGCCGGTCGACAGGTCGAGCCACGTGTCGTACGGAATGCCGTGGCGGCGTGCGGCTTCATGCAGGTTGCCGCCGTGCGTGATGCGGGTGTCAGACATGATGGGTGGCCATGACGAGTGCGCCGCTCGCGACCAGCAGCGCGAGCCACAGGGCAAGCGTGCGCGTGACGAGCGACAACGCGGCGACGATATGGACGGCGCTCGCCGTCGCGCCGGTGCCGAGCGCCGGACGATCCTCGATCTCGCCGTGATAGACGGCCGGGCCGCCCAGCTGCACGTTCAGGCTGCCGGCGCCGGCGGCCATCACCGGGCCCGCGTTCGGGCTGTCCCAGTGGCGTGCCTGCGTGCGCCAGCAGCGCCATGCGGCGGCCGTGTCGCCGAGCAGCGCGTAGCTCGCGGCCGTCAGGCGCGCGGGAATCCAGTTGAGCGCGTCGTCGAGGCGCGCGGCGGCCCAGCCGAAGGTCAGGAAGCGCGGCGTGCGGTAGCCCCACATCGCGTCGAGCGTGTTCGCGAGCCGGAACAGCAGCGCGCCGGGGCCGCCTGCGACGACGAACCAGAACAGCGCGCCGAAGATCGCGTCGTTGCCGTTCTCGAGCGCGGATTCGACGGCCGCACGCGACAGCGCGCCTTCGTCCGCGTCGCTCGTGTCGCGCGACACGATGCGCGCGGTGAGCGTGCGGGCGGCGCCGAGGTCGCGCCGCAGCAGCGCCGCGGCGATCGGCGCGACGTGGTCGGCGAGGCTTTTCGCGCCGAGTGCGAACCACAGCAGGGCGATGTGCAGCGCGGCCGCGAGCGGCCATGGCAGCACGGCCGCGAGCCATGCCGCGACGGCGACCGGCGGCACGACCGCCGCGATCCATGCGGCGACGCCGATCACGCGGAGATCG
>NZ_ASSI01000456.1:0-1112 GCF_000466765.1 Burkholderia sp. AU4i
GCCGCGCATCGTGCCGCCCGCCCCGCGTGGCGCGGCCAGCCCGCGCGCGGTGCCGAGCGTCGTCTTGACGCCGAAGGAGCGCGCGATTCTCGAGCTGCTCGCGCGCAACCTGTCGAACAAGGAGATCGCGGTGGCGCTCGCCGTCGGCGAGGAAACCGTGAAGTGGCACCTGAAGAACCTGTTCGGCAAGCTCGACGCCAGCTCGCGCAAGCATGCGGTACGCCGCGCGCTGGTGCTCGGCCTGCTTGAAAGCGCGCCGTAACGCCGGTTCCGCCGACCGGACGGCGCCCCCGTCTCCACCTCCCGCGATTCTCCGCAACCCTGCCCCCCGCGCATGGGGGGGAGCGGCCGCCCGCCGTTGCGTAGTCTTTCCGCATGGCTCACGCGGGCGCCGCCTGTCACGTCTTCCCGCCCGCCTCGTTGCTTCCCCGTTTCACCCGGACGGGCTCGATCCCGTCCGGTCCAATACGACCCTGGAGACTTCATGAAGACGAAACTGGCCGCGCTCGCGGCGCTTGCCGGCTGTTCGGCGCTCGCGCACGCGCAATCCTCCGTCACGCTCTACGGCGTGATCGACACGGGCCTGCTGTACCAGAGCACGTCGGCGGCGTCGTTCAGCCCCACCGCGCCGAATACGGGCAAGGTGTTCCGCATGAAGGACGGCGGCATCTACTCGAGCTTCTGGGGCATCAAGGGCAGCGAGGACATCGGCGGCGGCTACAAGGTCAACTTCAAGCTGCAGGGGTCGTTCGACAGCGGCACCGGCAAGCTGCAGCTGAGCGATACGCCGGGCGCCGTCGCGATCTTCAACCAGGTCGCGTCGCTCGGCGTGTCGGGCCCGTTCGGCACCTTCACGGCCGGCCGCCAGATCGTGCCGATGATCTATGCGATGGCCGACACCGACGTGCGCAACGCGCAGTTCTTCGGCAGCGTGCTGACCGCGTGGCTCGGCCTGAACACGGCGGCCGGCTGGCCCGGGACGAGCACCAACGGCGCGATCGGCGCGCTGTACGACAGCAATGCGCTCGTCTACCAGTCGCCGGTGTTCGCGGGCGCGTCGATCGCGCTCGAATACGCGCCGGGCGGCGTGGCCGGGCAGTTCCAGGGCGGCA
>NZ_ASSI01000457.1:0-886 GCF_000466765.1 Burkholderia sp. AU4i
CGCAGTGCGATCGCGGCGGCCGACGCGACGTCTTCCATCGACAGGTTGAACGCTTCGCCGGTCGGCGAGAAGCCGAGCGGCGACAGCAGCACGAGCTTGCGGCTCGCGAGAGAATGACGGATCGACTCGGCGTCGATCTTGCGCACGATGCCCGTATGCGCGAAATCGACCCCGTCGAGAATCCCCACCGGCCGCGCGGTCACGAAGTTGCCCGACACGACGCTGATGTGCGCGTGCGCCATCGGCGAGTTCGGCAGACCCTGGCTGATCGCGGCCTCGATGTCGAGACGCACTTCGCCGGCCGCTTCCTTCGCGGATTCGAGCGCGCGCGCATCGGTGATGCGCAGGCCGTGCGAAAACTCGGATTCGACACCGTGCAGGCTCAGCTGCTCCTCGACCTGCGGGCGCGAACCGTGCACCAGCACGATCTGGATACCCATCGCCTGCAGCAGCGCGATGTCGGACACGAGCGCGTTCAGGAGCCCCTGCTGCACCACCTCACCGCCAAACCCCACGACGAACGTGCTGTTGCGGAACTTGTGGATATAGGGCGCGACGGAGCGCATCCAGTCGACGAACTGCGCGTGACTGGCGGCCGAATCGTCGGCGGCCGGCGGCGTCGCGGCGCCGGTCTGGGCGGGGGGGAGGTCGGTTTGGGAATTCATGGGCGGGATTATAATGCGCCCCCATGTCGAATGTTTCTAAAAGTCCCGCGCCGACGCGGGCCAATACGCCGTCGGCCCGGCACCCGGATGGTGCGGCCGACGCACGCGAGCAGCAGGGCCAGCCAGCGCGCCAGCAGCAGGAAAAGCAGGCGGGCAAACCGGCAGACGCGCCGCGCGCGCCGCGCGGTGACGAACGGCGCGGCGATGCGCGCCAGCCGGCC
>NZ_ASSI01000458.1:0-2104 GCF_000466765.1 Burkholderia sp. AU4i
AACACGGCGAACACGGCGAACATTGCGAAGGCCGTGGACGCCGCGCCGCGCCCCGACACCACCGTATCCCCTGCCACCCAGCCGGTGGCTTCCGCTGCGTCCTTTGTCACGAAGCCGTCGGTGGAGCGCGCGCAACCGGCCGCGCCGGTATTCGATCCGGATACGCACCTGCGTCCGCTGACCGACCGGCTCGCCGCGCTGCAGGCCGACGTCGACGGTTTGACGCGCACCGCCGATCGCGAGATGCGCCGCGTCAACCGCCTGCTGCTGGCGTTGGCCGTCGTCGTGCTGGCCGGGCTCGTTGCGCTGGTGCTTCAGACGCGACAGATCGCGCACCTGAAGCAGGACGTCGCCACGAAGCAGCAGCGGATCGATCGCCTCGCGGCCGATCTGTCGACGCAGCAGGCGACGCTGATGACGCTCGAGGAGCATCACGAGGCGCTGCTGTCGCAAGTCGACCGGCTCCAGCGCAACGCGAATCGCGAGGCGGCCGTCGCGAAACGTGCGCGCCGCACGCGCTAATCATTTCGACCCTATCCTGGGAGCCTGACGGAGCAAGGATCGCGGTTTCGCGTCGGCGATCAGGCGCCGCGCGCATGCGGCAAACTGATGCGGTGCGCTGGCAGAGTTCAGGGAAAACCCTTAGAATAGCGTTCATCTAAGGGAAAACCCTAGCCACATCTGTCAGGAGTCTCACATGAGCTTCATCCTTGCCCTGCTGCAAAAGATCGACGACCTGTTCGTGTCGCCCCACCTGCCGCTCGACGCCGAATACTCGTACGCTGCGCGTCGTGCCGAAGCCGAGCGCGTGCGCCGTGCGCACCTCGTGCCGATCGTCCTGTATCGTCGCTGATTCGCTGATTCGCTGATTCGCTGATTCGCTGATTCGCTGATTCGCTGATTCGCTGATTCGCTGATTCGCGGCCAGCGCGACGTCCGGCGCACCCGCCCGCCCGCTTTCCGCCGCCGTATCGCGCGCCGGCGCGACCGTCCCGCTACACTGGAAGTCCGAATCCGTTCACGGTGACCGGGCCATGCTGCAGATGCGGCCGATGACGGCCAGTGAATTCCACGCGTACCGTACGCGAGCCATCGACGGCTACGCGCGCGATCTCGTCTCATCCGGACAAAATGCTGTCGAAGACGCGGCCAGCCGGGCGCGCGCGTGTTTCGACACGCTGCTGCCTGACGGCCTGCGGACCTCCGGCCAGACCCTCGTCGTACTCGTCGACGCCGCCAGCGGCGACGCGGTGGGCGACCTCTGGTACGCGATCGTGCCCGAAGGGCCGAACCGCACGCTGTTCATCTACGACCTCGACATCGTCCCGTCCCGGCGTCGCCAGGGCTGGGCCACGCGCACGCTCGATGCGCTCGACGCCGAGGCGCGCCGCTACGGCATCACCGAGATCGGGCTGTCGGTGTTCAATCACAACACGGCGGCCCGCGCGCTGTATCGTGCGTGCGGCTTCGCGCCGATCACGACGACGTTGATCAAGCCGGTCGTTCCGGGCTGAATCCGCTGGCAGGCGCTCAGGTGGCACTTGCGGCCAACCGGGTACGCAGCCGGCGGCCTGCACCATTCACACTCCCGATCCTTCCTGCTCGCCGAGCCCCGAGCCCCGAGCCCCGGGCCCAAGCCCAAGCCCAAGCCCAAGCCCAAGCCCCAAGCCCCAAGCCCCAAGCAACCGACCCCGACCATCAAACACCGACAGCCGAACGGCCCTTCGATCATTCGACCGTCCTGCACGCGCCGCCCACACCCGCTCAGTGCGCGCGCCCTTTCCATCGCCGCAGCAGCAACGCATTGGTCACGACGCTGACGCTGGAAAACGCCATCGCCGCGCCCGCGATCACCGGGTTCAGCCAGCCGAGCGCCGCGAGCGGCACGCCGACCAGGTTGTAGACGAACGCCCAGAACAGGTTCTGCTGGATCTTCCGGTACGTGCGCCTGGAGATGTCGATTGCGTCGGCGACGAGCGCCGGGTCGCCGCGCATCAGCGTGATGCCGGCCGTGTGCATCGCGACGTCGGTGCCGGTGGCCATTGCGATGCCGACGTCGGCCGCGGCAAGCGCGGGCGCATCGTTGATCCCGTCGCCGACCATC
>NZ_ASSI01000459.1:0-573 GCF_000466765.1 Burkholderia sp. AU4i
GCCCGGCCGCGAGCGCGGCACCCGCAAACAGCGTCAGCGCCGAATACACGAGCCCGCGCGCGAGCCCCGCGCTGTCCGACACCCAGCCGATCGCGACCGGCCCGGCGATCTGCCCGAATGCGAAGACCGTCGTGAACGCGCTGATCCCTTTTGCCCAGCCGTCGGGCGGCAGGTTGTGGCGCACGAAGGCCGTCGTCGACGCGACAGCCGACAGGAACGTCGCGCCGAACAGCACGCCCGACGCGAACGCGGCAACCGGATGCACGAACATCGCCGGCATCAGCGTCGCGATGCCGAGCAGCGCATTGAGCACGGCCAGCGCCTGGCCGCCGCGCATCCGGTCGAGCAGCCCCGACCACAGCCGTGCCGAGACGACGGTCGCGACGCCGAGCATCACGTAGAACGCGGCGACCACCGTGCCGCTCATTCCCGCGCCGCGCAGCAGCGCGACGATGAACGTCATGTAGCCGATGTAGCCGACGCCGAACAGGCCGTAACCGGCCAGCGCGAGGGCGAATCGCACGGGGCTCGCGGTCGCCGCCGGCACCGCGCCGTCGCGCGGCGCGGCGGGTG
>NZ_ASSI01000460.1:0-537 GCF_000466765.1 Burkholderia sp. AU4i
TTGGTTTCCTCGAAGTAGCCGTCGACGCGGAACGAATTGCGGTCGACGACCGACAGCACCGCGCGGCCGGCCGGCACGTATTCGCCGATGCGCGGCGCGCGGTCGTTCAGGTAGCCGTCTACGGGACTGACGATCGTCGTGCGCTGGAGGTTCAGCTTCGCGGTGTCGAGCGACACCTGCGCATCGGCGACGGCGGCTTCACCCTGTTCGACGCGCGTGCGGCTTTCCTCGACCTGTTCGCTCGCGACCAGGTTGCCGAGCTGCAGGTTGCGCGCGTATTCGCGCTTCGCCTGGGCGAGCGTCGCGCGGCGCTGGGCGAGCGTGGCTTCGGCGAGGCGCTCCGCAAGCGTGTAGCGGGCCTGGTCGATCACGAACAGCACCTGGCCGCGCTTGACCTCCTGGTTGTCGGCGACCTGCACCGACGTGATGAGGCCCGCCACGTCCGGCGCGACCTGGATCACGTCGGCGCGCACGTGACCGTCGCGGGTCCACGGCGAGAACATGTAGTAGTTGACGATGCGCCATAGCACGACGGCG
>NZ_ASSI01000461.1:0-541 GCF_000466765.1 Burkholderia sp. AU4i
CGATGCTGGTCATCGTGGGCGGTGCGGCTGGATTGACCGTTCTTGCGGTTCTGACACAGGCAGCCTGGCCGGACATCGCAGGGAACGGAGAAATGGCCCTGCTGTATGCGGCAATCGGAATGATGTGTGCGGTTTCGGCGCTGGGGTATGTCGAGCGATCCGGGATTGCCGGCAGGCTGCGCAAATGGCTCGAAAGACCGAATTGACGGCCATCCAGCATCTGCCTTGACGACGACGGTGCGTCGCGCCGTTGGCCGGTGGCGCCCGCGATAAAAAACGCCCGGTGCGGACGTCGAGTCGGCCGGGCGTTTTGTCTGGAGGCGCTGCGCGTCGAGCTGCGTCGAGTCGGCGCCGGTCGGTACGCGATTACGCGCCGAACGCCGCCTTCGCCAGCAGCCCCAGCGCGACACACACAAGCACGGCCGCGAACCCGGCCTGCACGTGCCGCGCGGCGAGGTGGCGCGACGCGCCGCGACCGGCAGCCATGCCGAGCGCGGTCGCGACGGTGAACCACAGCGTCACGTCGAGCGGCGCGCGCGTG
>NZ_ASSI01000462.1:0-582 GCF_000466765.1 Burkholderia sp. AU4i
CACTACATCGAGGAAGCCGAGGCCCGTTACGCGCCGCCGGACTTTCCGGTGCGCATCGTGTGGGGCGAGGACGACGCGTGGATTCCGCTCGAACAGGGGCAGGCGCTGGCCGATCGCATCGCCGGCGGCCAGCTGATCAGGGTGCCGCACGCGGGCCACCTGGTGCAGGAAGATGCGCCGGAAGCGATCGTCGCGGCGGTGCTCGACCGCCCCGGGAAAGGTTGACGCCGCCTGTACCGGGTGCCGCTTGTCGCGTGCCGCGTCAGAACACCGGCACGCCCTGCGCGAGCGTCGAGATGAACTTCGCGGTGCGCGGATCGCGCGGGCCGCCGAACAGGTCGCGTGATGCACCGGCCTCGACCACGCGCCCTTCCGCGAGAAACACCGCGTCGTGCGCGATCGACGCGGCCAGGCGCAGGTCGTGCGTCGCCATCAGCATCGTCGTGCCTTCGCGCGCGAGCTGGCGCAGCACCTCGACGACTTCGACGGACAGCTCCGGATCGAGTGCCGACGTCGGCTCGTCGCACAGCAGCACCTGCGGCGACGGTGCAAGCGCACGTGCGATCGCGACGCGTTGCTGCT
>NZ_ASSI01000463.1:0-573 GCF_000466765.1 Burkholderia sp. AU4i
GGTCGGCGCCTTCGCCGTCGGGGCGGTTGCAGACGATCGCGCGGATGCCGGCCGCGTGAAGCGCGGGCAGGTCGGCCGCCGCGATCTGCGGCGAGACCGACAGCGTGTCGGTCAGCTTGCGGATGGAGGTCATGTCGGGGGTCTCGGTTGGGGCGCCGGCGCTCAGATCGCGTCGAGCGGGATCTTCAGGTAGCGCACGCCGTTGTCTTCGGGCTCGGGCAGGTGGCCGGCGCGCATGTTGACCTGCACGGACGGCAGCATCAGCACCGGCATGGCGAGCGTGGCGTCGCGCGTGGTACGCATCGCGACGAAATCGTCCTCGGTCACGCCGTCCTTCACGTGCACGTTCGCGCGGCGCTGCTCGGCCACGGTCGTCACGAACTGCACGTCGCGGCCGCCCGGCTGGTAGTCGTGGCACAGGTACAGGCGCGTGTCGGGCGGCAGGCCGAGCACGCGCGCGATCGAGCGGTACAGTGTGCGCGCGTCGCCGCCCGGGAAATCGCAGCGGGCCGTGCCGTAGTCGGGCATGAACAGCGTGTCGCCGACGAATGCCGCGCGCTGCGTCGCGTCGTC
>NZ_ASSI01000464.1:0-2107 GCF_000466765.1 Burkholderia sp. AU4i
TTTTTTTTTTTCAAGCAGAAGACGGCATACGAGATCGTTTCACGTGACTGGAGTTCAGACGTGTGCTCTTCCGATCTCGTTGACGCGCCGGCCGACCGCGCGCCCGGCCACGTAGACGGGCACGACGTACTTGTCGAACCAGGCGAGCGGATCGCGCGCGGGGCGGCCGTCGGCCGCGCGCGGCGCCCGCACGATCGCGCGCCACAGCCATTCGCGCGGGCTGAGCGGCTGCAGCACGCCCCACTCCTGCGCGAGCCGCAGCGACGCGACACGCACCCAGCGGCGCACGTGATCGGGCCGGCCGGGCGGCGGGGCGTGGAAGAACAGCCGCACGAGCCAGTCGACCAGCGTGCGCTGCGCGGGCAAGCCGATGCCGCGCGCGATCCAGTCGGCCGTGCGGCGTCCGAATGCGCGCAGGCGCGGCGCGATGCGCGCGTTCATCGCGCCGCTCCGCGGCGAACGGCCGCGCGCGCCGCCAGCCAGGTATCGACCCAGTTCGCGACGCCGTTCAGGTCGTGCGACGCCTGCGAATACGGTGCGTCGTCGAAGATCCAGCTGCCGCGCGCGAGCGCTTCGGGCACGGCCGCATCGACGTGGATGCGCTGCTCGAGCATCGACGCCGGCCCCGCGACCGCACGCAGCATCGCGAGCGCGTCGCGCTGCATGTCGCGCGCCGGATTCAGCCGGTTCACGACGATGTGCAGTTCGCCACCCGCCCCGAGCGCCCCGAGCCGCGCGGCCGTCGTCGCACAGGCGGCCGGCTCGGGCGGCACGACGACGAGCGTCAGGTCCGCGCGGCGAATCGCCTGCTCGGCCTGCGTCGACGGATAACGCGCGGTGTCGATCAGCACGACGCCGTCGGCCGGCAACGCGATCTCGTCGAGCGCGCGCGACAGCCACGCCGGATCCGCCGCGAGCCGCGCATCGCATGCGGCCGCGCCGGCCGCGTCGACCTGCCCGTAAGGCACGAACAGCACGCCATCGGCGTTGCGCCACGTGTGCGCATGCCACGGCTCGGCGCCGCCGAGCACGCTCTGCGCGAGGCCGTGCTCGGCCAGCGTGTCGAGGCCGAGCGTCGCGCCCATCAGGTTCTGCGCATCGAATTCGACGGCGACGACCGGCCGGCCGCGGCGCGCCAGCAGCACCGCGAGCGCGGCCGTGAGCGTCGTGCGGCCCGCACCCCCGGTCGTCGACGTAATGGCGATCGTCTTCATCGGGCCGCCTCACCGTGACGTTCGTCATGCACGCCACGCTCGCGCCCCGCGTCCGGCAGCAGCCGCCCGCGCAGCGCGACCGGCACGAGTTCGCACGGCACCGCGTCACGCCGGTCGATCCCGCGCGGCGCGTGAAAACCGCGGCCGATGCCGAGATGCTGCGCGACGATCCACACGGGCACCGCGATCGCGATGCCGACGATGAATCCGATGACGAGTTCGGCGATCATGCGACCCCCTCCTTGCGCAGCGGCATCGCGCTGCGGATGGCGCTGCGCTTGCGCGCGGCGAGTATGACGGGTTCCGGCGCCGAAGCGTCGGCAGCCGCGGCCGCCGCAGCCGCCGGCATCGCACCGATCGCCTCGAGCGCGACGATCGTATCGATCGCGTCGATCGCACCGCTCACTTCGCCCGCGTCGGGCAACGCGTCGCCGGGCCCGGTGCGCGCGAGCGGGGCGCGACTGGCGCCCGCCGGCTGCGCGGCCCCGAACAAATCGCTGTAGTCGGCGATCGGCGCGCGCCGGTTCTCGGCCTTCAGCGCGTTGAGTTCGGTATCGATGCTGCCCTGCCCGAGACACACGACGCGGTCGGACAGCGTGTCGACCGGCACGTCGAAGATGCGCGCGAGCGCGTCCTCCGCGTCCGCCGGTTCGCACGCGAACAGGAACACGTACAGGTGCGCGGCATCGGCCGTCACGACGTCGCCCGCGCGGCGCGGGCGGCAATGCCGCAGCACGTCGACGTGCGACACGCCGGGCAGCAGCGCGATCTTCGCGAGCGTGTGCGGCAGCGCGAGCACGGCGCCGCGATCGAGCACCGCGCGAATCCGCAGGCAGAACGCGCCGACCGGCAGATAACCGAGCACCGAATCGCCGAGCGCGGCCGCGAGCGCC
>NZ_ASSI01000465.1:0-552 GCF_000466765.1 Burkholderia sp. AU4i
AGAAATGCCCGGTGAAGCGATAACGGCTGCCGGGATGCCACAGATTCGCCACCGAGGCGACGACGCCCTGCGACCAGGTGCGCCGATGTAAAACCAGACACGGCTCGACGTCGTCCATCCGCAGCTGCTCGCGCCGCTCCGGCGCCGGGGCCGCCGCTTCGATCCGGTACTCGACGCGCTGCAGCGGAGCCGCGCGCATCAGGTACAGGTTCGGCGTCGTGTTCGTGAAATCCTGCTCGGCGTAATCCGGCGCGACCGCCGGATTCACCCACCGCTCTTCGAGCTGCACCGGCTCGTCGTTCTCGAAGTGCAGCACCTGCGAATGAAACAGCTTCGTGCGCACGGCCACCTGCATCTCGTCGGCGAGCACCTCGTCGGCGCGGATCGTGTCGAGGCCGAGCACGCTCGCGCGATACGCATGCCCGCGCGCGCCGACCTCCTCCGAGATGCTGCGGATCGCCACCAGCGTCGACTCGTACTTCGGCCGCGCGACGTAGGTGCCCGCACCCTTCATGCGCGTGAGCACCTGCTCGGCCGTCAACTCGCGCAGCG
>NZ_ASSI01000466.1:0-2713 GCF_000466765.1 Burkholderia sp. AU4i
GGTCGCGCAGAAGCTCGTCGACGACGGCATCAAGGGCATGCTCGGCCACTTCAACTCGGGCACGACGATTCCGGCCTCGC
Organism: Burkholderia sp. AU4i; assembly: GCF_000466765.1. NCBI lineage: Bacteria > Pseudomonadati > Pseudomonadota > Betaproteobacteria > Burkholderiales > Burkholderiaceae > Burkholderia > Burkholderia sp. AU4i. The sequence goes on from NZ_ASSI01000466.1 coordinate 81, forward strand.
GCATCTACGCGAACGCGGGCATTCCGCAGATCGCGATGGCGACCGCACCGGAATACACGCAGCAGGGTTACAAGACGACCTTCCGCATGATGACGTCCGACACGCAGCAGGGCTCGGTGGCCGGCACGTTCGCGTCGAAGGATCTCGGCATGAAGAAGATCGCGATCGTCGACGACCGCACGGCCTACGGCCAGGGTCTCGCCGACCAGTTCGAGAAGGCCGCGAAGGCCGGCGGCGCGACGATCGTCGACCGTGAATTCACGAACGACAAGGCGGTGGACTTCAAGGCGATCCTGACCAAGCTGAAGGCGGCGAAGCCGGATCTCGTCTACTACGGCGGCGCGGATTCGCAGGCCGCACCGATGGTCAAGCAGATGAAGACGCTCGGCATCACCGCCCCGCTGATGAGCGGCGAAATGGTGAAGACGCCGACGTTCCTGAAGATCGCGGGCAACGCGGCCGACGGCACGATCGCTTCGCTGGCAGGCCTGCCGCTCGAAGAAATGCCGGGCGGCAAGACGTACGCCGACAAGTACAAGAAGCGCTTCGGCGAAGACGTGCAGACCTACTCGCCGTATGCGTACGACGGCGCGATGGCGCTGTTCAACGCGATGAAGAAGGCCGATTCGACCGATCCGGCGAAGTACCTGCCGGTGCTCGCGAAGACCGACATGGCCGGCGTGACGTCGACGCACGTCGCGTATGACGCGAAGGGCGACCTGAAGAACGGCGGCATCACGATGTACAAGGTCGAGAAGGGCGAGTGGAAGCCGCTGAAGAGCATCGGCGGAAAGTAAGCAGCCTGATGTGACGCGCGGGCGGCGTTGCAATGCGTCGTCCCGCGCCTCATGCGAAAAAGCCACCTGGCCGTCGGGCCGGGTGGCTTTTTCTTTTTTCCGCGGAGGGCAAGCGGCTATATGTGCCTATTCGCGACGCACACGCAGCAGGAACTTCTGCAGCTTGCCCGTAGGCGTGCGCGGCAGCGCCTGCACGAACGTGAACTCACGCGGAATCTTGTACGCGGCGAGCCGCTCGCCGCAGAACGCGCGCAGCGCGTCCGCGTCGGGCACCGTGCCCGCGCGCGGCACGACGTGCGCGACGACCGTCTCGCCCCAGTCGGGATGCGGGACACCGACGACGGCCGCCTCGGCGATGTCCGGGTGCGCGCCGAGCACGTCCTCCACTTCCTTCGAATAGACGTTCTCGCCGCCCGTCACGATCATGTCCTTCAGCCGGTCGACGATGAACAGGTAGCCATCCTGATCGATCCGCGCGATGTCGCCGGTGCGATACCAGCCGTGCGGCGCGAACGCGGCGCGGGTCGCGGCCGCATCGTCGAGATAGCCGAGCATCATGCTGTCGGTCTTCAGCCAGATCTCGCCGGTCTCGCCCGGCTGCGCATCGATGCCGTCCATCCGCACGACGCGCAGGTCGACGCCCGGGCCGCCGTGGCGGCCGATCGAACCGGCCTTCGCGATCTGCTCGTCCGGATACAGCGTCGTGCCGGCCGGGCCCGCTTCCGTCATGCCGTACACCTGGAAGAACGCGTCGCTGCGATACGCGCGCGCGAGCCGTTCGGCCTGCGCGGCGCCGATCGGGCCGCCGCCGTACAGCCATGCGCGCACGCTCGACAGGTCGAACGCCGCGAAGCCGTCGATCGTGTCGAGCGGCAGCAGGTACGACACCGGCGCGCCGAAATACAGCGTCACGCGCTCGCGCTCGACGGTCTGCAGGAACCGCAGCGGATGGTATTCGCGCAGCAGCACGACGGTGCCGCCCGCATACAGCGTGCCGCCGAACCAGTTGTTGAGCGGCGACGAATGCCAGATCGGCATCGCCATCAGCGTGCGCTCGTTGCGGCCGATGCCGGTCGCGAGGGCCGCCTGCATCGCGGCGAGCGTCACGGTGCGGTGGCTGTGCACGCAGCCTTTCGGGTGGCCGGTCGTGCCGGACGTATAGAGGATCTGCGCGATGTCGCCGTCGGCCGGCTCGATGCCCGCGAGGCCATCCATCGTCGCGCACAGCGTGTCGAAGCACGGCACGCCGTCGAGCTCGCCTTCGGTCACGAGCCGTCGCGCGGGATGCACGATGCGCTCGACCACCGGCGCGAGCGTCACGTCGAACAGCAGCGCCTTGCTGCGGCTGTGTTCGAGCACGTAGTCGACTTCCGGCGCCTGCAGCTTGTGGTTGATCGGCACGAACGTCGCGCCGAGCCGCCACGCGCCGAACATCAGGTCGACGAAGGCCGGCGTGTTGAAGCACATCGCGGCGACACGGTCGCCGGCCGCGACGCCGAGCGCGCTCAGCACGGCCGCCGCGCGGTGCGAGCGCTCGCGCGCGGCGGCATAGGTGATCGTCGCGGATTCGCTGACGAGGAACGGTTTGTCGGGCGTCGCGCGGGCGGCGCGGTCGAGGGCGGCGACGAGGTTCATCGGGGCTCCGGGCGGGCGAACGAAGGCGAACGGGGGCGAACGGGGGCGAACGGGGAAACCGGGCTGGGCGAACGGGCGTCAGGCCGGGTACGCGCGCTGCAGCAGCGCGGCGACGTCGATCGCGTGCGGGTCGAAGCCGCCCGCGACGCGGCCCCAGTCGGGCGCGGCAAGCCGTGTCGCGACGAACGCGTCGGCGACGGC
>NZ_ASSI01000467.1:0-561 GCF_000466765.1 Burkholderia sp. AU4i
GCTCGCGTACTGCCGCAGCGGCATGCGTTCGGCCACGCTGTGGGCGTTGTCGCAAGCCGGCCTGCGCCCGCTGAACGACATCGTCGCGACGGCCGCCGCGGCCGGCTACGACCTGCACGCGCTCGCGTCGCGTGTCGTGCAAGGCGGCAAGCAGGCGGCACCGGCCGTCGACGCGCGGCACGACATCGTGATCGTCGGCGCGGGCGCGGCCGGCATCGCAGTCGCGTCGAGCCTGCTCGCGCGCGACGCGTCGCTCGACATCGCGGTGATCGATCCGGCCGACGTCCACTACTACCAGCCGGGCTGGACGATGGTCGGCGCGGGCGTCTTCCGGCCCGAGACCACCGCACGCCGGATCACCGACGTGCTGCCGCGCGGCGTGCACCGGATCCAGGCCGCCGTTGCGGGCTTCGAGCCCGACGCGCACGCGGTCGTGCTCGACGGCTGCCGCCGCATCGGCTATCGCAAGCTCGTCGTGTGCCCGGGGCTCAAGCTCGACTGGCACGCGATCGAAGGCCTCGCCGATACGCTCGGCCGCAACGGCGTCACGTCCAACTACCG
>NZ_ASSI01000468.1:0-1642 GCF_000466765.1 Burkholderia sp. AU4i
CACGCCGGAGATCGTCGCGAAGGCGAGCCACGCATCGGGCGTCGACGCGACGCAATCGGCTTGCGCCGTGCCGGCCGCCTGCACCACGGGCGTGCCGCTTGCCGTGACGAGCAAGGTTTGCCAGCGCGCGTCTTCCGGCGGGGGCGTCGCGCCCGGCGCGAGTGCGACGATACGCACGCGCTGGCCTGCGCGCCAGCGATCGAGCGGTTGGGGCGCGGCGCTGCCGCAGCGCACGTCGAGCGCCGGCAGCGGGACGGGCACGGGCCACGCGCCTTCCGCCTGCGCGCCGCTGCCCGCGGCGAGCGCTTTCAGGTAGTCGAGCACGGCCCAGGTGTCGCGGGGCTCGAGCGTCGCGGCGAAGCCGGGCATCGTCGGCGCACCACGTTCGTCGCGTGTCCCGTGGCGCACGCGCCAGAACAGTTCGCCGTCGAGGCGGCGGGCGAGCAGGGCGCCGGCGAAGGTCGGCGGCCAGTGCGGGAGCGTGGCCGCAAGCGGCCCTTCCCCGCGTCCGTCCACGCCATGGCACGCCACGCAGTGTTGCGCATACAAGTGCGCGCCGCGCATCACGTTCGATACCGAAAACGGCGCGGGATCGCGCTGGAAACTCGTCGGCACGGCAGGCGAAAGCCACAGCGAAGCCGGCGGCCACGGCGTGAACCACGCAACGGCCAGCGCGGCCAGCACCGCAAGCGCCGACGCCGCACGCCCCTTGCGTAACGCGAGCGCGATGCACGCGAGCACGGCGGCCAGCGTCGTCGCCGCGACGGCGAATGCGAGTTGCCGAGTGAGCCCGGCGTCGATGCGCAGCGTTTCGAGCGCGATGCGACGGGCCCACGGCCACGCAGGCTGACCGTCGGCGTCGCCCGTCAGCCCGATCGCATGCAGCACGCGCGACAGCGCGACTTGCGCGCGATACAGCCCTTGCAGAAACAGCAGCGCCCAGTCGGAGAACGTCGGTGCATTCATCGGCTACGTTCCGGCCGCACGGCGGCCCATCGTCGAACGGTACCGCGCATCTACCAGCTCGCATCGAGCCCGAGATGCCGCAACGCGTCGTGACGCAGCTCGGCGAGGCGCGGGTCGCCGCGATGGCGCGGGTAGGGCAGGTCGACGCGCAATTCGGCGACGATCCGCGCGGGACGCGGCCCGAACACGATCACGCGCTGCGCGAGGAACAGCGCTTCCTCGACATCGTGCGTGACGAGCAATGCAGAGAAACCGTCGCGTTGCCACAGCGCGGTGAGTTCGGCCTGCATCGTGAGCCGGGTGAGCGAATCGAGCTTGCCGAGCGGTTCGTCGAGAATCAGCAGGCGCGGATCGTTGACGAGCGCGCGGGCCAGTGCGACCCGCTGCGCCATCCCGCCGGACAGCTGATGCGGGAACACGTTCGAGAATTCCTGCAGGCCGACGCGCGCGAGCGCATCGTCGACGCGATGCTGCGACGCGCGCGCCACGCCGCGCGCCTCGAGGCCGAGCGCGACGTTCGCGCGCACTCGCCGCCACGGGTACAGCGTCGGGTCCTGGAACACGACGATGCGCGACGGATCGGGTTGCTCGATCGGCACGCCGTCCTGCGCGATTCCGCCTTGCCGCGCGGCGTCGAGGCCCGCGACGAGGCGCAGCAGCGTCGATTTCCCGCAGC
>NZ_ASSI01000469.1:0-545 GCF_000466765.1 Burkholderia sp. AU4i
CTTCAGCGCGGCGATCCGCTCGAGGTCGAGCGCCTTGTTGTCGCCGACGCGCGGTATCGCTTGCGCGGCAGGCGGATAGTCGCTGTACGTGACCGTGCCGACGAGCTTTGCGCCGCCGCCGGCCGCGTAGACGAGCTCGGTCGCGTGCGGCGCGAGGCTGATCACGCGCTGCGCGGGTGCGGGCAGCGTGACGGTATTGCCGGCGTCGTCGCGCGTCGTGACGTCGGCGTGGACAAGCGGTGCGTGAACGAGTGCGGTCAGCATCGCGACCGGTGTCAGCCGGCGCAACAGGCGCGCGATCATGCGGATTCCCGTTGCAGCAGCGGCACGCAGTGCGCGAGTGCGTCGCGGAGGCGCTGCCATTCGGCTTCGCTGCCCGGCAGGCCGACGCGTACGCTCGACGGTATCGGGAAGTACCGCGTCCAGATTCCGTGTGCCGCGAGTGCCGCATGCAGTGCCGCTGCCCGCGGGTCGTCGGTCCAGCTGAAGAGCGGCGTCGCGCGGGCAGCGAAGCCGTGCGCGCGCAGCAGTAGATCGGAAGAGCA
>NZ_ASSI01000470.1:0-528 GCF_000466765.1 Burkholderia sp. AU4i
CGAAGCCGATCACGTGATCGGCGACCTGCTCGCGCGCCGCGACCCGCAGGCGGCCGATGGGCTGTCGCTGCTGCGGATCGCGTATAACCACCTGAAGGCGTACGAAGCGCGTACCGCGCGCGAGCACGCGGCCGCGTAAGCGCCGGGCGGGCGGCCGCCCGGCCGTTCCGCACTGCACAAATTTGCCATCCGGCGCCATTTGCGGCCGGAATGGGCAAAAAAGTATCGAAAATCAGGCGTAAAGTTGGTGGAGCCGCGCGCTCGATCGACCTACATTGCTTCCCATGCGACCGGTCGCGTCGCCGCGTGAAATACGCGGCGCACGCGCAAAACGAACCGGCCGGCGAGACACGGGAATGGAGACGCCCACATGATGCACCCCGATCTGGAAGTGGTCGAAGTGCGACGCGACGAGTCGTTCAAGGTCTGGTCGCACGGTTATCCGTATCGCACGATCCGCTGGCACTTCCATCCCGAATTCGAACTGCACCTGATCGTCGCGACGCGCGGCAAGTATTTCGTCGGCGA
>NZ_ASSI01000471.1:0-802 GCF_000466765.1 Burkholderia sp. AU4i
TGCCCGCGCCGTTCGGCCCGATCAGCGCATGGCGCTCGCCGGCCGCGATACTCAGCTCGACGCCGTCGAGCACGGTCTGCGCACCGAAGCGCTGCACGACGCCATGCAGCGCGATCGCGTTGCCGTTCATCGCCGGTCCTCCCGCTTGCCAGGCTGTGCACCCTGCGCGAAGCGCGCGCGCCAGCCCCACAGCAGCGCACCGATGCCCGCCGCCGAACACGCGACGGCCCAGCCGGCCGGCGTATCGGCATCGATGCCCCACGCACCGAACGCGAGGCCCGAGCCGTCGTCCTGCGCGAAGCGCCATGCATAACCGAGCTCGGCCGCGCACACGACCGCGATGCCCCAGAACACGCACGCGCCGATGCCGCACAGCAGGCGCCACCGCTCGGCCCCCGGCGCGCCGCGCCGCAACGCGTGCGCGACCGCTTGCGCGATACCGGCGATCCCGCGCGGCGCGGCCACGACGATCACGACAAACAGCACGCCGAGATACAGCGCCCACGCGCGCGACACGCCCGCGACGACGACGCTCAGCGCGGTCAGCACGGCGGCCCCGGCCGCCGGCCCGAAGAACGCGCCGGTGCCGCCGATCACGGTCGCGATCAGCACGGTCGCGGAGCGTGCCATCGACACGCTGTCGGGCGTCGCGAGCTCGACGTCGATCAACGTCAGTGTGCCGGCGATACCCGCGAAGAACGACGCGCAGGTGACCATCGCGAGCCGCACGCGGCGCGGGTCGGTGCCGAGCGCGGCGACGCGCGCCGGGTTGTCGCGCACCGCGTTCGCGAGCCGCGCGAGC
>NZ_ASSI01000472.1:0-768 GCF_000466765.1 Burkholderia sp. AU4i
CGCGACGCCGCGCGCATCATGCGCGAATACTTCGCACTGCCGGGCATCGACGCGCTGGTCGCGCACCAGGGCGCCGAGCAGGAAGTGATGCTCGGCTATTCGGACAGCAACAAGGACGGCGGCTTCCTCACGTCGAACTGGGAACTGTATCGCGCGGAACTCGCGCTCGTCGACCTGTTCCGCGACCGCAAGATCACGCTGCGGCTGTTCCACGGCCGCGGCGGCACGGTCGGCCGCGGCGGCGGACCGACCTACCAGGCGATCCTGTCGCAGCCGCCGGGCACCGTGAACGGCCAGATCCGCCTGACCGAACAGGGCGAGGTGATCGCGAGCAAGTTCGCGAACCCGGAGATCGGCCGCCGGAACCTCGAGACGGTCGTCGCCGCGACGCTCGAGGCGACGCTCCTGCCGCAGAACAACGCGCCCGCGCAGCTGCCGGCGTTCGAGGCCGCGATGCAGACGCTGTCCGATTCGGCGATGGCCGCATACCGCGCGCTCGTCTACGAAACCCCGGGCTTCACCGACTATTTCTTCTCGTCGACGCCGATCACCGAGATCGCCGAGCTGAACATCGGCAGCCGCCCTGCCTCGCGCAAGCTGCAGGATCCGAAGCAGCGCAGGATCGAGGACCTGCGCGCGATTCCGTGGGGCTTCTCATGGGGCCAGTGCCGGCTGCTGCTGACGGGCTGGTACGGCTTCGGCAGCGCGGTGAGCGCGTATCTCGACGGCGCGCAGGATGAAGCCGAGCGCACGAAGCGCGTCGCGCTG
>NZ_ASSI01000473.1:0-731 GCF_000466765.1 Burkholderia sp. AU4i
GCGCAGGCCGCCTTCGCGTTCGAACACGTCCTGCGATGCCCAGTACTGCGCGAAGGCATCGCTGCCGGCGGTCAGTGCGTCGATCAGCGCACGCGTGGGCGCGTCGGTCAGGTGCCGGATCGAATCGGCGCGGAATTCGGCCGCGAGCCGCCGCGCGCGGGTTTCCCAGTCGACGATCAGCGTGCGCGCGGCCGGCGACATGAAGGTGAAGCGCAGCAGGTTGCGGTCGTGCTCGCCGTCGAGCCAGCCGGAAAAGAGCGCGGCGGCCGGTGCGTTCCACGCGAGTGCGTTCCATTGCCGGTCGAGCACGTAGGCGGGTGTCGCGATGGCCGCGACGGTCGCGGCGAGCGTCGGCGGCAGGTCGCCGCCCGCGACGTCGGGCTCGGCCGGGTCGCGCTGCGCGGCCAGCTCGAACAGGTACGCGCGCTCGGCCTTCGACAGTTGCAGCGCGACGGCGATCCGCGCGAGTGCGTCGGCCGACGCGGACACGGGGCGGCCCTGTTCGATCCACGTGTACCAGGTGGGGCTGACGCCGCAGAGCTGCGCGACTTCCTCGCGCCGCAGCCCCGGCGTGCGGCGGCGCGGGCCGGGCGGCAGGCCGACGGCCTGCGGCGACAGCCGCTCGCGGTGGGCGCGGATGAATTCGCCGAGCGCACGGGCGGGCGTGGCGTCGAGCGGCGGGACGGGGACGGAGGACGGCTGGTTCATGCGGAAACGGCGAAGTGGAGGCG
>NZ_ASSI01000474.1:0-1941 GCF_000466765.1 Burkholderia sp. AU4i
CGCGGCTTCCGCGCCGGCGGGCGCAAGCGGCGGCTGACCGGCATCGGCCGGGCGGCGCACGGGGCGTACTCGGCTTGCGCCGGTTCGTCACCCGTGCGCTGCCGTGCCGCACGGGCATCGCAGGCCGCGCGTGCGTGCCGTACCTGCGCGTGAAAGATTTGCAAGGACCGTTGTAGCGATTCCCGGACCGGCGCCGGCATCACGCCGGCGCACGCCGTCCGGAACAGGAGGTGCGATGCAGAACGCGGAATCGAATCCAACCCCGCAACAGCAGCGGGAACAGATCGCGAAGAGTCCGGTGAAGACCCCGGCAGCCGGCGACATGCCCGACGCGGCGACCCAGGCCGCCGAGGTCGCCGAGGCGGGGAAGCGGCCGCTGACGCCGGAGGCGGTCGCGGCGAAAACGCCGACCGGCCTGCCGCCGATCGACGTCGGCGCGCATGCGGTCGACAGCGGCGATCCCGTGCGTCGCGCGGCCGGCCGGATCGTCACGCTCGACAACGCGAACATGGCGATGACCGACAACACGGTCGACGTCGACGGCAAGGGCATGGAGGCGCGCACCGGCGCGTCGGAACTGCAGGACAACGTGATCTACTCGAACGCGTCGCTCGACGACGCGGTCGAAACGCCCGACGAGGGGCTCGGCGGGATCGAGAGCCGGCCGGGCGGCAACATGCCGCAGATCGCGACGCGGCCGGGCTGGCGCGTGCGGCATGTCGGCGATGTCGACGTCGAGCACGGCGACGGTACGCGCGCGGAGCACGTGATCTGCCTCGAGCGGATCGACTGATACCGCCGCTGACACTGCCGCTGGTACCGCCGGATACCGGTACCCGGCGCGTGGCGGCCGGTGCACGCGCACCGGCCGCCACGATCGCCGCCGCCGTGTTCGGCCGTTACTGCGGGCCGAGTTCCTGCGCGGACGAATCGGCGTCGTTGCCTTGCGCAACCAGCACGTGGATATCGTTCGGCGTCACGTCGCCGACCCCGCCCGACGGAATCGTCAGCAGCAGCCAGTCGGCGTTGTTGTTGATGGTGACCGGCGCGGTCTTGAGGATCGGCGTCTTGCTGCCGGCCGTCGTGACGATCACCTGGTAGCTGCCGCCGTTCAGGTAGATCGAATCCTGCGTCGTGGCCGGCACCGCGTTCTGGTAGGCCGCGCCCGCGAGCGTCGGGCTTTGCGTCGTGATGTCGGTGCCGGGCGGGACGACGTACATGTCGATGTTCTGCGCGTTCGGCGACGCATTGAAGGTGCGCACGCGCGCCTTGTCCGACAGCAGGCCCTTGTCGTACGGATCGTCGATCACGGAGATCAGCGACGTCGTGCTCGGCAGCGCGACCGTCGTGTAGTGATGGCCGTTCGCCGCGCTGAACGATTGCGACGCGATGGTCGAGGTCGTGCCCGAGATGTCGTAGCTCGCGGTCTGCGTGCCCGAGTCGACGTCGTGATAGCGCGTCACGCCCTTGTACGCGACACCCGACTGATCGACCTTGGCGTTCAGGTAGTAGTCGAGGTTCGGGCCGGCCGGCACCGCGTTGATGAAGCGCGCCTGCGGCTTCGAGATGCCGAGCTCGGTGCCGACGTCGTTGCCGTCGCCGCCACATGCCGCGAGCACGGAAATGATGGAGCACAGGGCCGCTATCGTTCGTATTGATTTCATGTTGTCCTCTCGTTCAGGGGAACCTGTTTGCGATGCGGGATCGCCACGCGAAGGTCGCGTGGTGAGCAACGCCGGTTGCGGGAAGGATGCTGTCCGCCGGATCGGCGGGCGTGTGGATGGCGCAAGCGGCGTGCCTGTCTGGCGACGGAGCGCCGGGCGGCCGGGTGCGGGCGGGGCCGGTCAGGCGTGATTGAGGGGGCGCGCGCGGGTTGTAAAAAGGCGGCGTCGCAAGGGCCGGGCGCGGGGACGCGTCGGTGCCGCCCCGGTCGGCGGGCTC
>NZ_ASSI01000475.1:0-889 GCF_000466765.1 Burkholderia sp. AU4i
GTGAGCGGGAGCAGGCAGATCAGGATGTCGGTGCGGGCGAGGAACGCATCGAGTGCCGCGTCGCCCGCGTAGCAGTCGATGCCGTCGAGCGTGCGCGGCGTGCGGCTCCAGCCGGCGCACGGGAAGCCGAAGCGGCGCAGCGTATCGAGCACGGCCTGGCCGAGCGTGCCGAGCCCGAGCACGCCGACGCGCCGCGACGCGGCCGCGCGCACCGGCTGCTCACGCCACACTTGCGCGCGCTGCTGCGCCGCGTAGTCGAGCAGGTCGCGGTGGATCGTCAGCACGGCCTGCGTCACGTACTCGACCATGCCTTCGACGATGCCCGGCTCGATCATCCGCACGACCGGGATATGCGCCGGCACGCGCGACAGGTCGAACTGATCGATGCCGGCGCCGACCGAGAACACGACTTCGAGATTCGGCAGCAGCGTGGCCGGATCGTCGGGCGGCTGCCACGCGGCGAGATAACGGACGGCTTCAGGATCGCCGAGGTCCGGCCAGATCCGGAACGGCAGCTCGGGCGCCTGCTGCGCGAAGCGCTGTGCCCATTGCGCACCGCGCACCGGGTCGGCCTTGTAGAGAAAGCTCATCGTGGGTACCGCTCAACCGAGGGCCTGGTTCACGATCGCGAACGCCCGCAGCGCCGGGTCGCGCGCGGGCGTTGCGCCGCGCGCCATCGCGACGACGGTATCGACGCGCGGCAGCCCGAGCCCCTGCAACCAGTCGGACAGCCCGCTGTCGCCCGGCACGTCGAGCCGCACGAACTTCCCTTCGTGCAGCGCGAGCCAGTGGCTGATCAGCGCCTGCGCGCGCTGCGCGTCCGGCGCGACCACCGGGCCGATCGCATGGCCGCGGCCGAAGCGGCGGAACAGCGCGAAGCCGAGCAGTT
>NZ_ASSI01000476.1:0-546 GCF_000466765.1 Burkholderia sp. AU4i
ACGCGACGCTCGTGCTCGCGCCGTCCGGCCAGCGCGGCTTCCTGTCGCGTCCGGACGGCAACGGTTTTTCGTTCGTCGGCCAGCCCGTGCACGACGACCGGATCCTCGGCAGCGGCATCGCCTTCGGGCTGCGCAAGGGCGACAGCGCGCTGAAGGCGAAACTCGATGCGGCGATCGACAAGCTGAAGGCGGACGGCACGGTGAAGTCGCTCGGCCTGAAGTATTTCGGCGATATCGACATTTCGGCGAAGTAAGCGGGGCTGCGCGCGATGCAGAACCGGAACACGACCGCCGCGGGCGGCGAACCGGCGGGCACGCCGCTGTCGGGTGACGCGCTCGAAGCCGTGCTCGTCGCCGAACTGGGCGATGCGCTCGTCACGCGCGCGGCCGACATCGATCCGCGTTATTTCACCGCCTACAACGAGCCGGCCGGCGCGCGGCCGCGTGCTCTGGTGCGCCCGCGCAGTGTCGACGACGTGTCGCGCACGCTCGCGCTGTGCGCGCGGCTCGGCCAGGCGGTCGTGCCGCAGGGGGGCCTGACGGGGC
>NZ_ASSI01000477.1:0-905 GCF_000466765.1 Burkholderia sp. AU4i
TTCACGCGGCGGCGCGCCTTGGCGGGGTGCAACCCCGGCGAAACGAAAGGCGCCGCGCGGATCGCGCGGCGCCTTGAAGCACATCGGACAGGCGGGGCGGGCGCCCCGCCGCCCCCGTCAGCGCGACGCTTGCGGGAACCGCGCGCCCGGCGGCGGTTCGGGCCGGGTCGACGGCACGCTCTTGCGCACCTTCGCGACCTGCGCGGCGGTCACCGGCGCCCCCGTGTTGCCCCAGCTCGTGCGCACGAAGTTGGACACGTCCGCGACTTCCTGGTCCGACAGGCGCCAGCCGAACGGCGGCATCGTGAACGTCGACGGCGCGGTGCGCGTGCCCTGCAGCGCGCTGCCTTCCAGCACGACGTGGATCAGCGAGGTCGGATCGTCGCCCTGCACGACCGGGTTGCCGGCGAGCGCCGGGAACACGCGCGTGTAGCCATGGCCGTCGCTGCGGTGGCAGGCCGTGCAGTTGTCGCGATAGACGGCCGCACCCGGCTTGCTCGCGTCGCCGGCCTGCAGGGCCTTGGCAGCCGCCGCGTCGTACACGTGCGGCTGCTCGCCCTGCACGCGCGGCGGCAGCGTCTTCAGGTAGCGCGCGATTGCGTTCAGGTCGTCGTCGGTCATGTGCTGCATGCTGTGGCCGACCACGTCCGTCATCCCGCCGAATGCAGCCGTGCGCAGCGTGCGGCCCGTCTTCAGGAACTGCACGATCTCGGTTTCGTTCCACGTGCCGAGGCCCGTGCGCGGCTCGCCGCGCAGGCTCGTCGGCACCCAGCCGTCGATCGCCGCACCGCCGGCCAGGAAGTCCGGGCCGTCCGCGTCGGTCAGCCCGCGCTCCTGCATCGTCGGCGCGCGCGGCGTATGGCACGCACCGCAGTGGCCGAGACCCTGCACGAGATACGCGCCGC
>NZ_ASSI01000478.1:0-507 GCF_000466765.1 Burkholderia sp. AU4i
CTGCTCGAGCAGAACATCGGCATCGAGAAGTATTTCAGTTACGTGATCATCAAATCGCCGTTCGTCAAACGGCACTACCCGCTCGAATCGCTGTTCGGCGAACGTCACTGACGGGCGGCCTGCGGCACCCCCGAACGCGGCAACGTGCTGTCCGCGCGGGGTAGTCGCGCGCCCGCGCCTCCGCCTTCGCCGATCCGCTTCCTCCAAGGACCTGTCATGCCGCTTACGCTGTCCCGAACCGAACTCGTTCGCACCGCCAACCTGATCGACGGAACGTGGCGCGACGCGCTCGACGGCCGTCGCTTCGACGTCGTCGATCCCGCGACGCTCGACATCGTCGCGCACGCACCCGACAGCGGCGCCGCCGACGCGCGCGCCGCGACGGACGCGGCCGCACGCGCGCTGCCCGCATGGCGCGCGACCCCCGCCCGCGAACGGGCGGCGATCCTGCGCGCATGGCATGCCGCGATCGTCGCGCATACCGACGATCTCGCGAAACTGATGTCG
>NZ_ASSI01000479.1:0-573 GCF_000466765.1 Burkholderia sp. AU4i
CGAGCTGCGTCGTGAACGCCTTCGTCGACGCAACACCGATCTCGGTGCCCGCGTGCGTCAGGAACTGCATCTCGGTGAGGCGCACCATCGCGCTCGTCGCGACGTTGCACACGGCGAGCGTGTGCGTGTGGCCGAGCGACTGCGCGTGCTTGAGCGCCGCGAGCGTGTCGGCCGTCTCGCCCGACTGCGAGATCACGAGCACGAGCTGGCGCGGGTTCGGCACCGATTCGCGGTAGCGGTATTCGCTCGCGATCTCGACCTGGGTCGGGATCTTCGCGATCGATTCGAGCCAGTACTTGGCGGTGAGGCCCGAGTAGTAGCTCGTGCCGCATGCGAGGATCAGCAGGCTGTCGATCTCCGCGAACGCGGCGGGCGCGGCGTCGCCGAACAGCGTCGCGTCGAAGGCTTCGGTTTGCGGCACGGTGTCGCTGATCGCGCGCGGCTGCTCGAAGATTTCCTTCTGCATGAAGTGGCGATACGGGCCCAGCTCGACCGCGCCGCCGTATGCGCTGACCACGCGGATCTCGCGCTGCGCGAGCGCGCCGTCCCGGTCGACGATCTTCACGCCGTCGA
>NZ_ASSI01000480.1:0-1023 GCF_000466765.1 Burkholderia sp. AU4i
GACGTGTGCTCTTCCGATCTGCCGCGGCGGATCCGCAGCAGCTCCTTGCCGACGTGCAGCGCCGCGAGCGCCTCGATGCTCGCCTGCGTCATCGCGGCCGGCTGGCCGGCGAGCAGCGCGCCGAGCTGCGCGATGCGGTGCTGCTGGCGCTGCTGCCAGCCCTCCGCCGTGACGCGCCGGCCGGCCACGAGCGCGAGCGTGTCGTCGCGGATCGTGCGGCGCAGCCGCGTGGCGTCGGTGGCCAGGTTGCCCGGCAGGATCAACCGGAACGTGAGCAGCGTGAGGAACGTGGCGAGCACCCACGCGACCGACTGGTTCAGGAACAGCTCGACGTCGGGGCGGAACGGATTGGTCGCGCCGGTCAGCGTGTTGAACGCGACGAGATAGGCGAGCCCCGCGAGCGCGGTCTTCGGCACGCTCGTCGCGTAGATGCCGGGCATCCAGAACAGCGCGAGCGCGACGACGAGCAGCGGAAAGCCTTCGATGCGCGGCAGGATGCCGAACGCGCACACGAACGCGGCCGGCACGGCGAGCACCGTGCCCTTGATGAACGCCTGCGCGCCGGCGGCCGGGTTGCCGGCGGTCGCGAGCAGCGCGCAGTACGGCGCGACGACGAGCAGCATCATGTCGCCCTGGTTCCAGCCGGTCGCGAGCCAGAATGCGCCCGAGATCACGATCGCGCATGCGGCGCGCACGCCGTTGCGCAGGGCCGCGCCGGTGTCGCGGTGAAAGCGCACCCGCGCGGGCCGGTAGCCCGGGCGCGGGCGCTGCAGTTCGACGAGCCCGTCGAGCGCCGCGCGGTAGTCGTCGATCTGCTCGATCAGCCGCTCGCCGGCGATCAGCAACGCCGCCTCGTCGCGCGGATCGCCGAGCGCGATGCCGTCGAGCGCGTCGCGCAGGCGTTCGCGCGCATCGCCGAGCAGCGCACGTGCGTGCGTCGCGCCGCCGGGGCCGTCGCCCAATGCGTCGGCGGCGGCCTGCCACGCGGCCGCGAGACGCGGCTGCAGCGATGCGACCGCGCGC
>NZ_ASSI01000481.1:0-1079 GCF_000466765.1 Burkholderia sp. AU4i
CCGGGTGCCGCCGCGGCGCCCGGGCATGCGCCCGCGCAGGCCGCCGCACCCTCGGGCCATCACCACGAATCCGGCGAGTCGATGCCGGGGATGGTGATGGACGACCTGCCGTTGCCGCAAACGCCGTGGGCGGTCGGCAACGTGCCCGTCCCGCATTCGCCGTCGGCGCCGACCCCGGCCCCGCTGCCGCTGGCCCGCGCGATCGCGATCGTCGCGGGCCTCGGCGTGACGAGCGGCTATACGCTCGCGCTGCCGTCCGGCGCGGACGGCGTATTCACCGCGTCGTACTTCCCCGACGACCCGCAGGCCGAGCGGACGATCTACCTCGACCAGTACAGCGGCGCCGTGTTGAAGGACATCCGCTACGACGACTACGGCGCGGTATCGCGCGCCGTGTCGTATGGCACGTCGCTGCACATGGGCCGCTACTTCGGGCTCGCGAACCAGATCGTCTGCGCTGTGTTGTCGCTCGGGCTGGCCGCGATGGCCGTCACCGGCACCGTGATGTGGTGGAAACGGCGCCCGGCCGGCAAGCTCGGCGCACCGTCGCGCGAACGCGGCACGCCGCCGATGCGCGGCTGGATCGCGGGGCTCGTGCTGCTCGGCATCGTCTTTCCGCTGATGGGCGCGACGATCGTCGCGGTCTGGTTGATCGACCGTCTGCTGTTCGGCCGTGCGGCACACGCGGCAGCCTGATTCGTCGCGCGCCGGCGCACGCCGCGCGCCGACACGGCAAGCCCGGGCCACGGCGTGGCTCGGGCTGTTCGCGCTCGTGCTCGCGCTGGTCGCGCCGCTGATCTCGCAACTGCGCGCGAGCGCATCCGAATCCATTGGCGGCCTGCCGGCCGCGCCGATCTGCTCGGCAACCGGCAATACGCTCGTGACGCACGCGGAACCGCATGCGCCCGCCGATGCGCATTTCGAACGCTGCGGTTATTGCGGCCTGCTCGCCGGCCATCCGCCGTTGCAGTACGCGGCGTTCCTGTCCGCCGCCCTGGCCGTGCGGCATGCGCCGCCCGCGCCACCGATCCCCGCCGCCCGCCCCCCCGTCGAAGCGCTACGCGCTCGCCGCCCGCGGG
>NZ_ASSI01000482.1:0-650 GCF_000466765.1 Burkholderia sp. AU4i
GCCGGTGCGCGGCCCGCGGGGGCCGCCGCTGCCGCCCGGGCGCGAGCCGCCCGTGTCGAGCTGGATCGTGGAAATCGCGCGCTTGTAGATGCCTTGCAGACCCACGGGGGTGCGCAGCATCACCAGGTACTGGTCGAACGACTCGATACACCCCGTCAGACGAATGCCGTTGACGAGATAGATTTCAACGCGCTTACGTTCCTTGCGCGCCGAATTGATGAAGTCGTTTTGCGGATGGGATTCTGCGGGATTGGCCATTGAGGTGCGGCAGGAGCCTGCGTCAGAGAATATGTTGTGCGTGTGTGTGGCGTGTTCGTCCACAAGGTGTTTGGCGGGATTCTACCCTGTTCAATCGGGAAACGCGCAGTCGTGATTGTGTCGAACCGTAACCCACTATAGACGTTCCAGCGCATTTTCGCGATTCGGCCGAACGGCCAATGCCATTTCGTTACGCCGCGTTACGACTCTCGCAGCGCCGTAGCACCTTGGTCTCCGCGCGACGCGTACATTGGCTGCGCGAGCCGGGCAGGCCGGCATATCAGGGATTCGGAACATGAGCAAGGGACGATGGGCAGGGTGGGTCGGGGTCGTGGCGTTGCTGGCTTCCGGCAGTGCGATGGCGGGGCATGTCGACCTGTCGGTCGGCATCG
>NZ_ASSI01000483.1:0-835 GCF_000466765.1 Burkholderia sp. AU4i
ATCGTTTCACGTGACTGGAGTTCAGACGTGTGCTCTTCCGATCTAGCTGCGCAACGCGGCCGACCGCTTCGTGCTCGGCGTGGCCGACATGCCGCAGGAGACGGGCGCGAACGGCGGCGATGCCGACAACGAGCAGACGCTGAAGGAGCGCATCGAGCAATTCGAGCGCGCGGTGATCGCCGAGGCGCTGAACCAGACGGGCGGCGCGGTCGCCGCGACGGCCGACCGGCTGCATGTCGGCAAGGCGACGCTGTACGAGAAGATGAAACGCTACGGGCTGTCGGCGAAAGGCGAAACCGAGCGCTGAAAAGCGAACGGACCGCGGAACCGGGTTGCCCGGTCGTGCGGTCCGTCGTGCGGGGAAGGGCGCGGCGCGCGCCCCTTCGAGCCGGATCGGGCGGCGCTCAGGCCGCGTTGCTGTCGAGTGCCTTCTTGAGCAGTGCGTCGAGCTCCGCGAACTGCGGAGCGCCGACGTAGCGCTTCAGGATCTTGCCGTCCTTGTCGACGACGAAGGTCGTCGGCGTGAGCTGCACGTTGCCGAACTGCTTCGCGACGCTGCCGTCGTCGAGCGCGACCTTGAACGGCAACTGGCGCGTCTGCGCGTAGTTCGCGACGTACATCGGCGGATCGTAGTTCATCGCGACCGCGACGAACTCCAGCCCCTGACCCTTGAAGCGATTATAGGTATCGACCATCTGCGGCATTTCCTGCATGCAGGTCGCGCAGCTCGTCGCCCAGAAGTTCACGAGATAGACCTTCCCTTTCAGGTCGCCTGCGGTCGAGACCTTCTGGCCCGACAGCAGCGTGAACGTGGCGTCCGGCACGGTGGACTTGC
>NZ_ASSI01000484.1:0-571 GCF_000466765.1 Burkholderia sp. AU4i
GACGATACGCGCGGGCTGCTCGGCGCACGCGTGTTCGATGCGCTGCCGGCGGGCGCGTCGCTCGTGCAGGTCGGGCGCGGCCCGCAGCTCGACGAAGCCGCGCTGCTCGCGGGGCTCGCGAGCGGCCGGCTCGACAGCGCGATCCTCGACGTGACGGACCCCGAACCATTGCCGGCCGGCCATCCGTTCTGGACGCACCCGCGCATCCGGATCACGCCGCACATCGCGAGCGCGACGCGGCCGGACACCGCGGTCGACGCCGTGCTCGCGAACCTCGCGCGCCATCGCGCGGGGCAGCCGATGATCGGCGTCGTCGATCGCGCGCGCGGCTACTGACGCGTGCGCCCGGCCCGGCGGGGCGCGCAGCAGAAAATGCCGCAGCGCCCCGCACAAACGCCGCGTTCGTATGTTTCAGACTGCAAATTGAAAACGCATGAGGATGGCTCGCCCGGTAGCATGAACTCATCGCTGACACCCGACGAGAGTCCCGCCCTGCCATGAACCACGCCGCGCTGATCGAAGCTGATCGTCAACACCTGATCCACCCCGTCGTCAACTATCGTGCGCACGA
>NZ_ASSI01000485.1:0-841 GCF_000466765.1 Burkholderia sp. AU4i
CGTCGGCGGTGTTCAGCCAGCCCGAGGTCGCGACGGTCGGTCTCACCGAGGCGACCGCGCGCGATCTTTACGACGGCGACGTCGACATCTACCGCACGTCGTTCAAGGCACTGCGCCACACGCTGTCGGGCCGCGACGAGCGCACGCTGATGAAGCTCGTCGTCGCGCGCGACAGCCAGCGCGTGGTCGGCGCGCACATGGTCGGCCGCGATGCGGGCGAGATCATCCAGGGGATTGCGATCGCGATTCGCGCGGGCGCGACGAAGGCGCAGTTCGACGACACGATCGGCATTCACCCGACCGCGGCCGAGGAGTTCGTGACGATGCGGCAGAAGGTGGCCGACTAGCGGGCGCGGATGCGCGCGCGTTCGTACGCGCGCGCGGCAGGATTGCCGGAAGGCATCGTGACAGGCGAACCGGCCGGGTGCGGTAAAGGCAGCCGGATAGCGGCGATTATTCTCGGGATAGGGGTCATGCGGATGGGCGGTACGGACAATATATCCTGATATTGCCGGATTCGAGATCGATCGTCGGAGACAACAAAGGAAAATCGGCACGCTGCGCCCATATGCCTGCAAAGCCTCTGTCGGCGCGGAATTGCGCCGATTTGACCGCGCGCGTCGGATAAGTAAGAAAATCGTCAACTATTATCAAGACTCCTCGTCTCGATAAACAGGCTTGATATGATCGCGAAAAATCATATACGGGGCCGATCATGCGCGATCAACAGCGCAGTAACCAGAATAACGGTGTAGCCGGCGCGCGCGAGCCTGTCGCGTACCGCGCCGCGCATCCGCATGTCGTCGCAACGCACGGGTTGCGCGCTCCTTTCACTCATCTA
>NZ_ASSI01000486.1:0-668 GCF_000466765.1 Burkholderia sp. AU4i
GAACGGGGGCAGGCCCGACAGCGTCGCGTCGATCAGCAGCGCGATGCGGCGTTCGGCCAGTGCGCCGATTTCCGATGCGGCCAGTGCGAGGTTGTCGGCCGCGAACGCGACGGGCTCGGCGTGGAAGTTGCCGCCCGACAGCACTTCGCCGGTATCCGGGAAGATCAGCGGGTTGTCCGACACGGCGTTCGCTTCGATCAGCAGCACGTCGGCCGCGTGACGCATCTGGTCCAGGCACGCGCCCATCACCTGCGGCTGGCAGCGCAGGCTGTACGGGTCCTGCACCTTGTCGCAATCGCGGTGCGACTGGTTGATCGGCGAGCCTTCGAGCAGGTCGCGATACGACGCTGCCGCGTCGATCTGGCCTTGATGGCCGCGCAGTTCATGAATGCGTGCGTCGAACGGCTTCACCGAGCCGGCAGCCGCGTCGACCGACAGCGCGCCCGCGACGAGCGCGGTGCGGTACAGGTCTTCGATCGCGAACATGTTGTCGAGCGCGAGCGCGGTGGATGCCTGCGTGCCGTTCAGCAGCGCGAGGCCTTCCTTCGCCTGCAGCGTCAGCGGCGCGAGGCCCGCGACGCGCAGGCCGTCGAGCGCGCTCGCGCGCTCGCCGCGGATGAACACTTCGCCGACGCCCAGCAGCACGGCCGACATGTGCGCGAGCGGCG
>NZ_ASSI01000487.1:0-873 GCF_000466765.1 Burkholderia sp. AU4i
GTGAGTTCATCCATTTTGCACTAAAGTTATCCGCTACGAAAGGCGAAAACTGGGTCGACAAAGTTTTGAAAGCACTGCCCGAACAACAACGAGTAGCATTGGCACCTCTTTCCGGAGATGCGCTTCTAAACAAGTTATATTGGAAGGAGTTGGGGATAATTATTGCTAAGCACTGGACAGCCTTCGAGAGCACTATCGGCGACAAAAAACGGTTCGAAACGGCGATGGATTTGGTAAATGATCGTCCAGATACGCACGCGAAGCCGGTTGATGCTGCTGACATCGCGCTTTACCGGCGCGAGCTCACTTGGCTTGAAGATCGCTTGGCGTAATGCGCTTATCCGAAAAACAAAACTTTAAATAACGCATTGAAACAGGATGCGGCGCACTCGTCGAGTGCCCGTTTTTTAGCCGAATTTACGAATCAATGCGATATCGCGATTTTCCTAATACAAACCCGATCTTTTTTCGATAATTTTGCATCATTAACCTAACTCTGAAATTGTCGACAATCTAGGGCCGAAGGTCGAGCGTCCGTCTGTGGCCGAACACCGACCGTCTCCCCAGCATTCCCCGGAAAATCGCAAAGCCCCTGAAAGCCCGCCGTCCAATGCGGCGGTCTTTTCAAGTCCACAGCCACGCGGGCCGCACAACGCGCGACCCGCCCAGCCGCTCAGCCCCGTGCCGGAATATTGAGCCCACGCGCAACGGCCGGACGCGCAACAAACGCATCGAGCACCCGCTTGACGTTGCGGAATTCACTGAAGCCGACCAGGTCGCCCGCTTCATAGAAACCAACAAGATTTCGCACCCACGGGAAGATCGCGATGTCGGCGATCGTATAGGTATCGCCCATCACCCACTGGCGGTTCG
>NZ_ASSI01000488.1:0-569 GCF_000466765.1 Burkholderia sp. AU4i
GACCTCGCCGGCACGCTCGCGCGGCTCGACGATCCGCACGCGTGCCTGCTCGTCGACTGCCTGACGCTGTGGCTCACGAACCTGCTGTGCCCGGCCGACGGCGAACCGCTCGACGATGCGCAGTACGCGGCGCAGGTCGACCGGCTCGAGCACGCGTTGCGCGGCGCGCGCGCGAAGGTGATCGTCGTCAGCAACGAGATCGGGCTCGGCGTCGTGCCGCTCGGGTCGGTCACGCGTCGCTACGTCGACGAACTCGGGCGCCTGAACCAGCGTGTCGCCGCCCTTGCGACGCGCGTGACGCTGCTCGTCGCCGGCCTGACGCTCGACCTCAAGACGGGAGCGCCGTCATGCTGATGCTGTCGCTGCCCGTAGTCGCGATGTTCGCGGTTGCGGCCGCGATCATCGACCGCGCGATCGGCGAACCGGCCGGCTGGCATCCGCTCGTCGCGTTCGGCCGCCTCGCCGCGCGCATCGAAGGCGCGCTGAACACGGGCCGGCGCGGCCGCGTGATCGGCGTCGCCGCATGGATCGCGGCGGTCGTGCCGCCGGTCGCCGTCGCGGCATGGCTC
>NZ_ASSI01000490.1:0-614 GCF_000466765.1 Burkholderia sp. AU4i
GCCGCGAACCCGAAGGCCGCCGACCAGGCGATCGCCGGCCGGAAGCAAGCCGATCCGACTCCCGCCCAACAGTAACGTGCGTGCCATGATCAAGACACTTTCATTCAAGCTGCTGTCCGTGCTGTCGCTCGTCGCGCTGCTGAGCGCATGCGCGCAACCCGTCAAGCGTCCCGACTACACGGCCTTCAAGAAGAGCCAGCCGCGCTCGATCCTCGTGCTGCCGCCGGTCAACGAGACCACCGATGTCGGCGCGACCTACGGGGTGCTGTCGCAGATGACGCAGCCGCTCGCCGAGTCGGGCTACTACGTGGTGCCGGTCGCGGTGATGGACGAGACCTTCAAGCAGAACGGCCTCGCGAACGCGGCCGAGATCCAGAACACGTCGCCGGCGAAGCTGCGCGAGATCTTCGGCGCGGATGCCGCGCTCTATTCGAAGATCACGCAATACGGCTCCGTCTACCAGGTGGTGGACAGCACGACGGTGGTCGCGGCGTCGGCGAAGCTCGTCGACCTGAAGAGCGGCGACGTGCTGTGGCAGGGCGAGGGCCGTGCGACCGGCAAGGAGGTCGGCAACTCCATGAGCGTCAATGCGTTCGGTGTCGTCGGGATGCTGG
>NZ_ASSI01000491.1:0-592 GCF_000466765.1 Burkholderia sp. AU4i
AGCTGACGTTCTGGGTCGTGCTGGTCGGCTTCAACCTTGGCTTCTTTCCGATGCATATTTCCGGGCTGCTCGGGATGCCGCGCCGCATCTATACCTATCCGGCCGGGATGGGCTGGGATACATCGAACCTGCTGACGACGATCGGCTCGTTCGTGTTCGGGATCGGCATCGTGATGTTCGTCGTCAACGCGCTGACGAGCGCGCGGCGCGGTGTGCGCGCCAGCGAGAATCCGTGGGGCGCGGCGGGTCTCGAATGGTCGGTCGCGTCGCCGGCGCCCGTATACAACTTCGCGGTGCTGCCGCTCGTCGCGTCGCGGCATCCGCTGTGGGAAACGCGCGACGATCCGGCGCGCACCAGCCTGCGGGTCGGCTACCTGCTCGCGGACGGGCGCGAGGCGCTCGCCGTCACGCCGCTCGCCGCCGCGCCGAACGCGATCCTCAAAATGCCCGACGACAGCTGCATCCCGTTCGGGCTCGCGCTGCTCGCGACCGCCGTGTTCGCGGCGCTGCTCGTGCGCTCGCCGACGCTCGTCTGCGCGGCCGTCGCCGGTTGCGCGATCGCGACCGCCGCGTGGCTGTGGCCGCGCCGCGT
>NZ_ASSI01000492.1:0-736 GCF_000466765.1 Burkholderia sp. AU4i
CGCTGAGTTTGACGAGCTCGTCCTGGCAGACTCCGTTATTCGGGATCGCAAGATTTACCGCGATGCACTGTTGAGCGGCAACGGTGTTGTTGAACTTGCAAATTCTCAGGCCAAGGCCGAGATCCAGCTGCTGGTCCAAGAGTTCTTCGATCTCTAAGTTTTTACTCTGATCAATTGAGTAACTCAAATGAGTAAAT
Organism: Burkholderia sp. AU4i; assembly: GCF_000466765.1. NCBI lineage: Bacteria > Pseudomonadati > Pseudomonadota > Betaproteobacteria > Burkholderiales > Burkholderiaceae > Burkholderia > Burkholderia sp. AU4i. The sequence continues at coordinate 198 of NZ_ASSI01000492.1, forward strand.
CATCAAAATTCCAGATTCCACCTCGTGCCCCTGCAGTATCAACGTCGAGCGCTCCGGTGGTCTCGGCGCCGGTAGCCACAGCAAGTCTTGACCCGGTCTCGCGGATCGAGGCAACGAAGCAGTTCGTCGAGGGGGCATCAATGGTCCAATCTCAAGCGCCTACGTATGAAGTTAAGCCGAAGCGATTGAATGTCGACCTCGAGCCGGCCGTTCATCAGAAATTGAAGTTGACTGCGGTCGCTGCAGGGGTGTCCGTCGCAGATCTCATTCGGAGCTGGATCACGGAAAAACTTGGCTGACCGACTTCTGGCCTTATTGATCGGCGAGATATTTCTCAATGGGGCAAGCCCCATAGGGGCGCGTCAGGCCCGAAGTGCCCGCCGAAGTACCTGCTTGAGCGCGAAGTTGCAGCGAAGCTGGGAGGCCGCTCGGTGTCGTCGGGCGTTGCTCGGCGCAAAATTGCGCCCTGTGGGCCAGACCTCCGTATTACTTCGTCTGGTAATCCTAGACGTCAATCGCTAGGGAAACGCTGATCAATG
>NZ_ASSI01000493.1:0-919 GCF_000466765.1 Burkholderia sp. AU4i
CCTCGGGCGCGATGCCGGCGCCGGTGCTCGCGGCCGCGGCCGCGCCCGCGGCGGCCAGTGCGCCGTCCGCCGGCTTGCCGGCGACGACGGTGCATCTGCCGTTCGCGTCGCTCGGTGCGTTCGATCCGCTGCGCCTGCGCGGCGCCGACGACGCGCGCACGATCAACGCGGGCGTGCGGCTCGACCGCGTGGTCACCGGCGCGCGGCTGCGCCTGACCTACGCCTATTCGCCGTCGCTGGTGTTCCCGATGTCGCACCTGAAGGTGTCGGTGAACGGCGAGGTGATCGCGACCGTTCCGTTCGACGCCGCGCAGGCGGGCCGGACGGTCACGCAGGAAATCCCGATCGATCCGCGCTATTTCTCGGATTTCAACCAGATCGGCCTGCGCCTGATCGCGCACTACACGCTCGACCATTGCGAGGATCCGTCGAACTCGGCGCTGTGGGCCGACGTGAGCCCGAAGAGCGAGCTGATCCTCGACGAGTCGCCGGTGCGCCTGCCGAACGATCTCGCGCTGCTGCCCGCGCCGTTCTTCGATCGGCGCGACAACGGCCGCGTGCGCCTGCCGTTCGTGCTGCCGGCGTCGCCGGATTCGGCGACGCTGCGCAGCGCGGGCGTGCTCGCGTCGTGGTTCGGCGCGCTGGCCGACTACCGGCATGCGCGGTTCCCGGTGTCGTCCGGGCTGCCGACGGACGACCAGGCGGTGGTGATCGGCACGGCCGCGACGCTGCCGGCCGGCCTCGCGCTGCCGTCGATCAACGGCCCGCTGCTCGCGGTGGCCGACAACCCGGCTGCGCCGGGGCGCAAGCTGCTCGTCGTCACGGGCCGCACGGCGGCCGAGGTCGACGACGCGGTCGCGACGCTCGTGCTGGGCCGCGCGGCGCTGTCGGGGCCGGCGGCGACGGTCGCGCACGTCGA
>NZ_ASSI01000494.1:0-539 GCF_000466765.1 Burkholderia sp. AU4i
CTCGACGCGGCGGCCGCGGCGCAGCCGCCCGGGTTGCCGCTGGTGGCGCCGCTGGTCATCCCGCCGACGCCGCGGGCCCGCGAGAAATTCGGCGAACCCATCGACACTGGCGAAGAGGTCGTCGGCGCCGCAACCGGGGGGGGCTATTCCGTGCGCGGCGCGCGCGGACTCACGCAATGGGCGATCGCGCAGCTGCTCGAGGTGATGTCCGATCTGACGGAACCGGAGCGGCGCAAGCTGGCCAGCACGTCGCCCCATGCATTCCGGCACACGGTCGGCACGCAGATGCTGGCTGCCGGCGTTGCGCTCGAGGTCGTGCAGCGCACGCTCGGCCACGCGTCTCTCGGCACCACGTCGATCTACGTGTCGCCGGAAGAGGCGCGGATGCGTCGCGAGGCGGCGAAGTACCATGCCCGGCTAAGACGCGACGTCTGAGCGCTTCTCCAGCTCTTATGAAAAGAACGCGAGGAGTCGTTGCAACAACGGTATGCGTGCCGTCCACCAGTCCGTCCTGGAAGGCGGCATGGCAATGAAGCGCA
>NZ_ASSI01000495.1:0-1046 GCF_000466765.1 Burkholderia sp. AU4i
GAACAGCAGCCCGCCCGGCTTCACGAGCGGCTCGAAGCGCGACAGCACCTGCCCCTGCGTCGGCTTGTCGAAATAGATCATCACGTTGCGGCAGAAGATCGCGTCGAACGGCTTCGCGATCCCGTAGTCCGCATCGGTCAGGTTCAGCTGCTCGAAGCGGATCATCGCGCGCAGCTCGGGGCGCACCTTCACGCGGCCGGCCTGCGCGCCCGTGCCCTTCAGGAAGAAGCGCTTCAGCCGCTCCGGCGCCAGGTGCTTGACCTGGTCATACGTGTAGATGCCGGCCTCCGCCTTCGCGAGCACCTGCGTGTCGAGGTCGGTCGCGAGGATCGACGCGCCGCGCGCGGCCGATTCGCCGAGCGCCTCGATCAGCGTGATCGCGATCGAATAAGGCTCCTCGCCGGTCGACGCCGCCGAACACCAGACCGATACGGGCGCCGGGCGCCCTTTCACGAAATCCGCCAGGATCGGGAAATGGTGCGACTCGCGGAAGAACGCGGTCAGGTTCGTCGTCAGCGCATTGGTGAACGCTTCCCACTCGAGCGGATCGTCTTCCTGCTCGAGCAGGTCGAGGTAGTCGCGGAACGTGTCGAGGCCGCGTGCCCGCAAGCGGCGCGCGAGACGGCTGTACGCCATGTCGCGCTTGTGCTCGGACAGCGAGATCCCCGCGCGTTGATGGATCAGCGCGCGGATGCGTGCGAAATCCGCGCCCGTGAACGCGAAGTCGCGCCCCGGCTCGCCCGCGCGAGGCGAGGCATCCGGTGCATCGGGTCGAAACGGCGCGCGCGCGTGCGACATGATTTAGAAGGTCTCCCAATCGTCATCGGACGTGCCGGACGTGGCCGGCGCCGGCTTCTCGCCGTTCAGCGCCGGGCGCACGAGCGCGGGCTTCGCGGCCGGCTTGCCGGCCGGCGCGGCAGTTTTCGCGAGACGCGGCCCGTAGCCGCCCGCGGCGGCGCCACGGGAAGCCGGCGCGTCCTTCGGCGCATGCGCACCGGCATCGGCCGCGCGCTTCGGTTCTTGACCGGCGCCCGACGCGGCCGCGG
>NZ_ASSI01000496.1:0-664 GCF_000466765.1 Burkholderia sp. AU4i
CGAACCGGCCGGCCCGGACGACGACAACGCCAGCCGCGGCCGCGACGGCCGCGCGCTGGGGCCGAGCGACTCGTCCGACAGCGGCAGCGACACGGCCGGCGCGCGGCGCCATCCGTTCGACATCGATTCGCCGCTCGACGAGCACGCGCTCGAACGCGGCGATGCGTCGCTCGACAGCGATACGGACCGCGCGGGCACCGGCGAGCGCGCATCGGCGGACGGCGATTCGACATTCGTAGAAGGTGCCGATATCGAGCCCGACCGCACCGAGCGGCTGAGCGGGCCGGATCGCGACGAAGAATCCGCGGCCCCGGACGATCCGGACGATCGGGGCGCCGGCGGCGCGCCATGACGCCCGGTACGCAAAAACTGCAATCGCATTGCAGATTCGCGCTCTTGGCAGCGGATCGACGGCGCGGCGCGCATGTGTCGTGCGACGGCAACGATATCGGCACGCGGCTTGCGTTCGAGCCGGCCGGCATGCGCCGTGTCGCGACCCGGCATGGGGCCGTGCGCGGCGCAGGCGCGAACAAGGAGAGACACGATGCAACGACGATATCCCGGACGGCACGGCGAGCGCGGCCTCCCGGACGACCCGGCACGATGGCCGGAGGAAGACCGTGAATCGCCCCGCCGTCGCTCGGCGAGCGAGAGCGTCGGCGCG
>NZ_ASSI01000497.1:0-810 GCF_000466765.1 Burkholderia sp. AU4i
GCGTTCGCGAGCCGCGCGAGCGGCGTGTGCGTCAGCGCGTGCATCGCCCATGCCGACGCAACACACCATGCGGCAATCACCGCATACGCATGCGCCGGCGCGCCGAACTGCCAGCCGCCCCACGTCGTGCCGCCCGCGCGGTCGATCGGCACGCCGCCGAGGCCGCCGAACCATGCCGGCACGCTCCACGCGGCGGCCGCGACGCATTCGCCGAGCCCGAGCGTAATCATCGCGAACGCGGTGCCGGAACGGCGTGTCGCGAGCAACCCGGCAACGAATCCGAATCCCGCGCCGGCCACGCCGCCGACGAGCGGCAACAACGGCAGCGGGCCGCCCATATGGTTGAACCAGTGCGCGGCCGCGAACGCGCCGAGGCCCGCGAACGCCGCGTGCCCGAACGACAGCAGCCCGGTCGTGCCGAGCTGCAGGTTGTACGACAGCGCGAGCACGACGAGCGCAGCCGTCTGCGCAAGATAGCCGAGCACCGCGCCATGCGGCCACAGCCACGCGGGCAGCACGAAGCACGCGGCGAACAGCGCCCAGCGCGTGCATCCGGCGAGCACGCGGCTACGCATCGACCCGTTCTCCGAACAGCCCGCGCGGCCGCGCGACCAGCACCACGACGAGCAGCAGGTACGGCACCAGCGGCGCGAGTTGCGCGATCGACACCGCGGCCACGCGGTCGGGCAACACGATGCCGGCCCATGACGCGAGGTCGCGCAGCGACGTGTCGCTCGCGGCCGCGAAGGTCTGCGCGAAACCGACCGCGAGCGACGCGACGAACGCGCCGCCGAGCGAGCCGAGCCCGCC
>NZ_ASSI01000498.1:0-906 GCF_000466765.1 Burkholderia sp. AU4i
CCGTGTCGTACCAGTTCGCCGGCTTCGGCAACAAGCCGCCGCGCGACGACCAGCGCCGCTTCATCAATACGCCCGACGGCCTGCTCGAGCTGCTCGACGCGATGCGTCGCGCGGCGCCGGAGCACGGCGGGCTGCGCTACGGCGTCGCGCCGCACTCGCTGCGCGCGGTGTCCGAGAACGGGTTGCGCGTGCTGCTCGACGGGCTGCCCGACGACGCGCCCGTGCATATCCATATCGCCGAGCAGACGGCCGAAGTCGACGACTGCGTGCGTGCCTACGGCGCGCGCCCCGTGCAATGGCTGCTCGATCGCTTCGATGTCGACGCACGCTGGTGCCTCGTGCACGCGACGCACGTCGACGCGGCCGAAACGGCCGCGCTCGCGCGGCGTCGCGCGGTCGCCGGCCTGTGCCTGACGACCGAGGCGAACCTCGGCGACGGCGTGTTCCCGGCCGTCGACTATCTCGCGCAAGGCGGCGTGATCGGCGTCGGCTCGGACAGCCACGCGTCGGTCGACTGGCGTGCCGAGCTGCGCCTGCTCGAATACGGGCAACGGCTCGTGCACCGCGCGCGCAACGTGCTGGCGAGCGACACGCAGGCGCATGTCGCCGATCGCCTGTTCGACGCGTCGCTCGCGGGCGGCGCGCAGGCCAGCGGGCGGCGCGTCGGCGCGCTGCGCGAAGGGTGCCGCGCCGACTGGCTCGTGCTCGATCCCGATCATCCGGCGATCGCCGAACACGACAGCACGTCGTGGTTGTCGGGTATCGTGTTCGCGGAGCACGGCGAGACGCCGGTGCTCGACGTCTACACGGGCGGCGAGCGCGTCGTGAGCGGCCGCCGCCATCGCGACGAAGCCGTCGCGTACGCCGACTACCGCGCCGCGCTGGCGCAACTGCTGCGCTGACGCG
>NZ_ASSI01000499.1:0-657 GCF_000466765.1 Burkholderia sp. AU4i
GTCGAGCAGCATCCCGCGATGCCAGCCGAATTCGGGCTGGCGCTCGACGAAGCAATGGGCGAGCCCGCCGCGCTCCGCGAGGCGCACGGCCAGCGCCAGATTCGACGGCCCGAAGCCGACGCCGATCAGGTCGAATACGGTTTCTCTCTGCATGTCTCAGCTCCCTTGTCGGTGAATCCGGCGCGTCAGACGTGACGGCCGGAGAAGAACGTCTCGCGCAGCGTGCGCATCCACAGCGGCTGCGCGGCGGCCAGCGCGAGACGGCGCTGCCGCGCGAAGCCATGCCGCGCGAGATGGTCGGCAACCCGCGCGTGGCCGGCCGGAACGGCACAGCCGACCGCTTCGGTACGCGGGTCGTCGAGAAACAGGTAATGAACGACGGACGGCAGCCAGCCCGCCACGCAATGCGGGCCGCGCCAGCGCGATTCGCCGACCAGCATCCGCAGCCCGCGGTCGTAGTCGCGCGCCGCGACGTGCGGCGCGAGCGCGTCTTCCTTCAGCCAGAACGCCTCGAAATACGCGAACGGTTCGCCGTCGAAGCAGCCGACGAGCGGCGTGACGTGCGGGTCGGCATCCGGCGCCGCACCTTGCCCGCCGTCCACGCCAGGCTGCGCGCCCGGCCAGCCGTCGCGCACGCGCGGCTCGTCGAACCAGCGC
>NZ_ASSI01000500.1:0-594 GCF_000466765.1 Burkholderia sp. AU4i
CCGCGTTGTTGACCAGCACGTCCACGCAAGGCCACTGCGCGACGATCGCGGCGACCGCCGCCTCGGCCTCGCGCCGCACGCTCAAATCGGCGGCCTGCCCGATCGCCGCGGCGCCGAGACGCGCGACGGCCGCGTCCAGCCGCGCCGTGTCGCGCCCGACGATCGCGACGCGATACCCGTCCTCCACCAGCCGCCGTGCGATCGCGAAGCCGATCCCGCTCGACCCGCCCGTGACGATCGCTGTCCGTTGCCGTTCACTGTCCGTCATGTCCTGCCCTCCCGAATGTTGACGATTGGCGACAGTGCAAGTCTGGGCGTGGTGAGGTGATAGGTAAAATACGAATTCGATGATCCACTGATACACGAGAGGTATCGCATGATCGATCTGCGCCAGTTCAGGCAATTCATCGCGGTTGCCGAGACGCTCAGCTTCCGGCGTGCGGCCGAGCGGCTGCACATGGCGCAGCCGCCGCTCAGCGCGGCGATCCGCAAGCTCGAGGACGAGCTGGGCGTCTCGCTGCTCGAGCGCGACAACCGCGGCTCGACGCTCACGCCGGCCGGCGAGGCGTTCCTGCTCGAAGCGCGGCGCGCGCT
>NZ_ASSI01000501.1:0-857 GCF_000466765.1 Burkholderia sp. AU4i
CGGCGACCAACAACTTCTACGAAGCGACGCGGGACTTCGCGCAGCAGCATCCCGACGTGGTCGGCGCGAGCGCCTGCGGGTTCACGTGATCGAACGCGAGCGACGCGCGCGTGAGCGGCACCGCGCCGAACGGCGCGGCCTCGACGTGCGCGCGCCCGTTCAGCTTCATCCCGCTCGCGTCGACTTCCGCGACGAGCGCCTCAAGCGAGCCCGACACGCGAGCGCGCGCATCGACCGGCTCGTCGGACAGCTTGCCCGCGTAAGTGGCCTCCCCCGTCAGCGCGAACGGCTTCACGCCATCGAGTTTCGCGCGCGCGGTCAGCGCGCCGTACGGCGTATCGACGCCGTCGAGCACGAGTTCATGGTGACGGCCGTCGCTGCGGCCGTTCAGCGCGAGATGGTCGAGCTGCGTCGTCGAGCCGCCGTCGTGGATCGCCAGGCGATCGACGCGCAGGTCGTCGATCCGCAACTGCAGCGGCAGGCTCAGGTCCTGCGGCGTCGTACTCGGCGTCGACGGCCCCGGCGGAATCCGCACGTCGATCGTGCCGGCGCGAAGATACGCGATGGACAGACGCCACGGCGCGCGGGTCAATGCCCAGCGGCCGTCGAGCCGGTCGATGCGGATTTCGGTACCGGTGCCGTCGGGGCTCGTCCAGGCGAACCCGCGCAACCGCACGCCGGTCGCGAGCGAGCCGCCGTCGAGCGTGCCCGCGAGCCGCGCGCCGAGCACGCGCTCCGCCGCCTGCCACGCGAGCCGCGTGCCGTGCTCGGTCGTCACCGCGGCCAGCACGAGCCCGACGGCCAGCACGACGAGCAGCACGACCGTCGCGAGCGTCCATGCGACGAACCGCCCGATG
>NZ_ASSI01000502.1:0-1115 GCF_000466765.1 Burkholderia sp. AU4i
CTTGCGCGAGCAGCCCCCAGAACTGCGCGGTGCGCGCGAGACCCTGCCATTTGCCGCGCTGGTCGGTCGCGAGCGTCGCGGCGCGCGTGAACAGCGCGCGTGCCTCGTCGTGCCGCCCTTCGCGCAGGCGCAGCAGGCCGAGCCCGCCGACCGCGTCGGCGTCGTCCGCGCGTGCGCGCGCGGCGCGCGTCAGCAGCGGATCGGCGCCGGCCAGGTCGCCGCGCGCGAGCGCCTGCAGGCCGCGCTGCTGCGCGATGTAGTCGGGATTGCGCTCGAGCCGGCGCTGCGCGTCGCGCTGGCGATCCAGTGCCGCCGCGCGATCGACGAATTCGGTGTCGTCCGGCACGAGCACGAGGTACGCATGCAGCGCATCGAGATACGCGGGATCGCTGCCGGCCGACTGCAGCACGCGCCGCCACTGCGCCATCGCCTCCGTATGGTCGGCGTCGGCGCGCTTCGCGAGCGCCCACGCGAGCCGGTTCGCCTCCGGCCGCGTGTCGGCACGCTGGTTCAGGAGCCGCACGAGCGCCATCGCCGCGCTCGTGTCCTGCGGATCGGCCGCGACCGCGCGGCGCAGCGCGGCGATCGCAGGCTCGCGTCCGCCCGGCGCATTCGACACGATCTGGTAGTACTCGGCGCCGAGCGCACCGTCCGGCGCACCGTTCGGAAACAGCGCGACGATCCGCCGTGCCGCCTCGTCGGCACGGCCGCTGCGCGCGAGCAGGCGAATCTGCGCCATCTCGCCGCGCCCGCTCGTCGCGACGCGATATTCGTCGGCGACCCGCCGCGTGGCGGGCGCATTCGGCGACTGTGCCTGCAGGCGCGCGAGCGAGGCCTGCGCGCCTTTCGCGTCGCCGAGCCGCAGCAGCACGCGGACCTGTTCGGCCAGCAGCTCGGGATCGCCCGGCGCGATCAGCAGCCCCTTGCGCAGCGCGTCGCGCGCAAGGTCGTCGCGATGCTTGACGCCCCACATCCGCGCGGTGTCGAGCTGGCGCTGCGCATCGGTGGACGCGGCGGCCGCCGGCGTCGCGGAGGATGCCATCGTCGTGCCCGGCGCGGTGCCCGGCGCCGCCGCGCACACCGACGAAGATCGGAAGAGCGTCGTGTAGGGAAAG
>NZ_ASSI01000503.1:0-1199 GCF_000466765.1 Burkholderia sp. AU4i
GCGCGCTGAGATGCCGCTGCGCCGCCACACGCTCGTCACGTTGACGGCGGCGGGGTGGGGCGCGGCATTCGCGCGCGATCCCGCGCTCGCCGCCGATCCGCTCGTGCAGGCGTGGGCCGCGCGCGGCCGGCCGCTGATCGTGCGCCGCGCGTCGCCCGACGAGGCCGATGCCGGCCGCGTGCCGCTCGGCCTGCCGCTGCCGCCGTCCGCGGGCAAGCGGCGCATCGCGCTGAACGCAGCGGCCGATGCGCTCGCGACGGTCAGCCCGCTGCCCACGTTGTCCGACGTGCTCGCGGCCGCGCCCGACGCGTGGCGCGCACCGTTGCGCGAGCTCGATGCGCTCGGCGCGCGGTGCGGCGTGCAGGGCCGCGTGTTCGGCAGCCTCGCATGGCAGGCGCTGACGGGCGAGCCGTACCTGGGCGAGTCGTCCGACCTCGACATCGTGTTCCCGCTACCGGAAGCGGCATCGGTCGCGACGCTGCTCGACGGCCTTGCGGCGATCGACGGGCGCGCGCCCATGCGCATCGACGGCGAACTGCTGCGCAACGACGGCGCGGGCGTGAACTGGCGCGAACTGCATGCGCGGCAGCCTGAAGTCGCGGTCAAGACGGCGATCGCCGTCGAACTGATGCCGGCCGACGCCTTCACCGGGGGCGCGCGATGAGTGCATGGGCCGCCTGCCGCATACCGGCGCCGTCCGAAGCCGAGCGCATCGCCGAACTGGCCGAGCGCAGCCTCGTGCTCGAGATCGAGACCTATCCGAAGCCGGGGCTCGTCAGTCACGTCGACACCGGCAGTCACACCGACATGGATGCCGCGACCTTCGCACGCAGCGCCGCCGTGCTGCGGCCTTACTTCGCGGAACTGGCCGACGCAGGCGCGCGCGATGCGGACATGGCCGTGCTGCGCAAGATCGGCCTGCGCGGCGAGCACGCGATGCTCGCCGCGACCGGCGGCGTCAACACGCATCGCGGCGCGATCTTCGGGCTCGGGCTGCTGTGTGCGGCGGCGGGCCGGCGTGCGACGCCGGGCGCCGTGCCGGGCGGGACGACGCTCGGCGCGTTCGTCTCCCGCCGCTGGGGCGCCGACATCCTCGGCGGCCCGCGCCTGCCCGACACGCCGCCCTGCTTGCGCACGCCCGCGAGCGCCCCCTGGTCGACCACGTCGACGCGCGCGCCGATCTCGTCGAGCGCCGCACG
>NZ_ASSI01000504.1:0-511 GCF_000466765.1 Burkholderia sp. AU4i
CGACGTGCTCGCGGCGAGCGTCGCGAGGAACACCCATTTTTCCCACATCCGCGCGGCCACGTCGTCACTGAGCGTCGCATCGAAACCCGCGCCGCCGAGCACCTCGGCCACCGCGCGCACACGCGGCGATTCGCCGCCCGCGAGTTCGCCGAACGTGACCCCGTGCGTGTCGTTGAGGTGCACGATGCGCTGCTCGCGATCGAGCGTCGCCGCGATCACGCACAGCCCGCCGAGCACCTGCGCGGCGCCGAACCGCTCGCGCAGCACGTCGAGATGGCGCATCCCGTTGAGCATGGGCAGGATCAGCGTCTGCGGGCCGACGAACGGCGCGAACGACTGAATCGCGTCGTCGAGGCTGTACGCCTTGCAGCTCAGCAGCACGAGGTCGAACGGCGCGACGCCGGCACCCGCGTCGCCCGCGCGCACGGTCTGCACGTTCGCGAGCGTCAGGTCGCCGCGCGGGCTGCGGATCAGCAGCCCGTCGCGCGCCAGCGCGGCCGCGCGGCCGTCG
>NZ_ASSI01000505.1:0-605 GCF_000466765.1 Burkholderia sp. AU4i
CGAACCCGCGTCGCGCCGCCAGCCACGCGGCCGCGCACAGCACGCTGCGCCCGTAGCCGAGCGCGCAGCAGACCAGCACGTCGTGCCCTTCCCCGTGCAGGCGTTCGAGCGCCGCGACGGCCTGCGCGAGTTGCGCGGCCGTCGGCGCGACGAGGTCGAGCTGCGGCACGCTCGCATAGGCGAGCGATGCGTCGGCCGCCGCCCAGCGGGGCATTTCGGCCGTCAGGTCGACCAGTGCCGTGAAACCGTGGCGGCGCACGTCGGATGTGGTCGGCGTGCGGCCGAGCGACACGCGTTCGTCGATCCGCACCGGCGCCGGCTGCCGGAACGTCCACAGCCGCGAATTGACGAATGCGCCGGCAATCGTCGGCGCGAGCAGCCAGCGGATGACGACCGGGAAACGCCCGTGCGCATCCTTCTGGAACGCGCCGGGTGCGCCGCGCCGGTAGATCCATGCGACACACGCGAGCGCCAGCGCGACCCACCCGGCCGCCAGCGCCCAGCCGGGCGCGCGCGGCACGCACCAGAGCGCCACGAGCGCGACCGCCGCTGCGCCGAGCGCATAACGACGCGCGAGCGTGCGGCCGGCCGCGCCCGGCGATGCA
>NZ_ASSI01000506.1:0-535 GCF_000466765.1 Burkholderia sp. AU4i
ACGTGCTGGTCAACAACGCGGGGCTGACCGGCCGCGTGAGCGCGGACACGGAGGCCGGCGAGGCCGAGACCGTGTGGGATGCCGTGCTCGACGCGAACCTGAAAAGCCTGTTCGTGACGACCCTCGCCGTGCTGCCGCACCTGGCCGGGCGCGACACGCGGATCGTCAACCTCGGCTCGATCGCGGCGCGCGCCGGCAGCCTGCTGCCGGGCGGCCTCGCATACGCGGCGGCGAAGGCCGGCGTCGAAGGGTTCACCGTCGCGCTCGCGCGCGAACTCGGGCCGCGCGGCACGACGGTCAATACGGTCGCGCCAGGCTATATCGCCGACACACGCTTCTTCGGCGACGGCGGTGTCGCGCCGGCCATCGCGGCGACGATTCGCGAGCAGACGCCGGCCGGCCGCGCCGGGCATCCGGACGACATCGCGGACGCGGTCGCGTGGCTCGCCGGGCCGCGCGCGTCGTTCGTCACCGGCGCGACGATCGCGGTGAACGGCGGCTGGCGCGTCGGGTGACGCCATCCGTACCGGCGGCC